>NZ_JBICIT010000006.1:0-201061 GCF_043102245.1 Pseudomonas sp. zbq_18
CACGCGGGTGGCGAAGCGCGACAGGCCGCTCAGTTCGATTTCCAGGCTCTCGCCGCTGGCCAGCGGGCCCACGCCGGCGGGCGTGCCGGTGGATACCACATCACCCGGCTGCAGGCTGAAATGGGCGGCGATGTGCTGGATCAGCGGCACGATGGGGTTGAGCATGTCGCGGCTATTGCCGTCCTGACGCACCTGGCCGTCGATGCTCAGGCGAATGCCGATGTCACGCACATCCTCCACCGCATCGGCGGTGACGAAGGGCGCCAGCACGTAGGCGCCGTCGAAGCTCTTGGCCAGCTCCCAGGGCAGGCCCTTTTCCTTAAGCCTGGCCTGCACGTCGCGCAGGGTCAGGTCCAGCGCCGGGGCGTAGCCGGAGATGGCGTCCAGCACTTCCTCTTCGCTGGGCTTCTTCGACAGCGGCTTGCCGATCAGCACGGCAATCTCCGCCTCGAAATGCACGGCGCCGCGATCCTGCGGGATGGTGAAGCCCTCATCCATCGGCACGGTGCAGCTGCCCGGTTTGATGAACAGCAGCGGCTCGGTGGGGATCGGGTTGTTCAGCTCGGCGGCGTGCTCGGCGTAGTTGCGGCCGACGCAGACCACCTTGCCCAGCGGAAAGTGGATCGGGGTGCCGTCGGTGTACTGGTGTTGGTAGCTCATGGGCCACTCCTCGGGTGGGCGTTGTGTTCCCTCTCCCCCCGGGAGAGGGTTAGGGTGAGGGTGTCGCAGGCAGCTGGGAGTGGCCCGGCAATCCCTCACCCCCGGCCCCTCTCCCGAGGGGAGAGGGGGGATAGGGCTTAAACCGGGAAGATTTTGCCCGGGTTCATGATGCCGTTGGGATCGAACACCTGCTTGATCGCCTTCATGTAGCCGATCTCGGCTTCCGAGCGGCTGTAGTGCAGGTAGTCGCGCTTGGTCATGCCCACGCCGTGCTCGGCGCTGATTGAGCCGTTGTACTTCTGCACGGTCTCGAACACCCACTGGTTGACGATGGCGCACTTGGCAAAGAACTCGTCCTTGGACAGGTTCTCCGGCTTGAGGATGTTCAGGTGCAGGTTGCCGTCGCCGATATGGCCGAACCACACCACCTCGAAGTCCGGGTAGTTTTCCTCGACGATGCGGTCGATGTCGTGCAGGAAGGCCGGCACCTTGCCGACGGTGACCGAGATATCGTTCTTGTACGGGGTCCAGTGGCTGATGGTCTCGGAGATGTACTCGCGCAGTTTCCACAGGTTCTCCAGCTGCTGCTGGCTCTGGCTCATCACACCGTCCAGCACCCAGCCCTGCTCGACACAGTGCTCGAAGGTTTCCAGCGCCTGGTTGGCGACTTCCTCGGTGGTGGCCTCGAACTCCAGCAGGGCGTAGAACGGGCAGTCGGTCTCGAAGGCCGGTGGCACGTCGCCACGGGCCATGATCTTGGCCAGGGCCTTGTCCGAGAAGAACTCGAAGGCGGTCAGGTCCAGCTTGTTCTGGAAGGCGTGCAGCACCGGCATGATCGAGTCGAAGTCCGGGGTGCCGAGGACCATCGCGGTGAGATTCTTCGGCGCGCGTTCCAGGCGCATGGTGGCTTCCACAACGAAGCCCAGGGTGCCTTCAGCGCCGATAAACAGCTGGCGCATGTCGTAGCCGGTGGCGTTCTTGATCAGGTCGCGGTTCAGCTCCAGCAGCTCGCCGGTGCCCGTGACCACTTTCAGGCCGGCCACCCAGTTGCGGGTCATGCCGTAGCGGATCACCTTGATGCCGCCGGCGTTGGTGCCGATGTTGCCGCCCAGCTGGCTGGAGCCGCTGGAGGCGAAGTCCACCGGGTAGTACAGGCCCTTGTCTTCGGCGTACTGCTGGAGCTGCTTGGTCACCACGCCAGGCTGGCACACCACGGTGCGGTCGAATTCGTTGAATTCGAGAATCTGGTTCATGTAGTCGAACGCGACTACGACTTCGCCATTGGCCGCCACGGCGGCGGCGGACAGGCCAGTGCGGCCGCCCGAAGGCACCAGGGCAACCTTGTGCTGGTTGGCCCAGCGCACGATGGCCTGCACCTGCTCGACGGTCTTGGGGAAGACGATGGCGGACGGCGCAGGGGCGAAGTGCTTGGTCCAATCCTTGCCATAGGCGTTCAGCGAGTCGGCGTCGGTCAGCACCTTGCCGGCCTCCACCAGGGTCTTCAGCTCTTCGATCAGGGCAGGATTGGTCATCTGGGAACTCTCGAACAATTCATGGTCACCCTGAGAACGCTTCATCGCCCAGGGGTGGCAGTTTCGCGGGGCGCGTATGTTAGCATACGCACCCCGCCGATCGTGCCTCCCCGCCGATCTGCGGGCCGGCCAAGGCCGCTTTCCTGACACTTTTTGTGGGACCACAGGTACTCCGATGAGCAAGACCTCTCTCGACAAGAGCAAGATCAAGTTCCTTCTGCTGGAAGGCGTGCACCAGAACGCCGTCGACGTGCTGAAGGCCGCTGGCTACACCAACATCGAGTACCTCAAGGGCGCCCTGTCCGACGAGGAGCTGAAGGAAAAGATCGCCGACGTGCATTTCATCGGCATCCGCTCGCGTACCCAGCTGACCGAGGAGGTCTTCGATTGCGCCAAGAAACTGGTCGCCGTCGGTTGCTTCTGCATCGGTACCAACCAGGTTGACCTGGGCGCGGCACGTGAGCGTGGCATCGCCGTGTTCAACGCGCCCTATTCCAATACCCGTTCGGTGGCCGAACTGGTGCTGGCCCAGGCCATCCTGCTGCTGCGCGGCATTCCGGAGAAGAACGCCTCCTGCCATCGCGGCGGCTGGATCAAGTCGGCGGCCAACTCCTTTGAGATTCGCGGCAAGAAGCTGGGTATCGTCGGCTACGGCTCCATCGGCACCCAGCTCTCGGTCATGGCCGAGGCCATGGGCATGCAGGTGTTTTTCTACGACCCGCTGACCAAGCTGCCGCTGGGCAATGCTACCCAGATCGCCAGCCTGCACGAACTGCTGGGCATGGTCGACATCGTCTCCCTCCACGTGCCGGAGCTGGAAAGCACCAAGTGGATGATCGGCGAGAAGGAAATCCGCGCCATGAAGAAGGGCGGCATCCTGATCAACGCCGCCCGCGGTACGGTGGTGGTGCTGGAAGCCCTGGCCGAGGCGATCAAGGACGAGCACCTGATCGGCGCGGCCATTGACGTGTTCCCGGTCGAGCCGAAGTCCAACGACGAAGTGTTCGAGAGCCCGCTGCGTGGCCTGGATCGCGTGATCCTGACCCCGCACATCGGTGGCTCCACCGCTGAGGCGCAGGCCAATATCGGCCTGGAAGTGGCCGAGAAGCTGGTCAAGTACAGCGACAACGGTACCTCGGTGTCCTCGGTGAACTTCCCGGAAGTGGCCTTGCCGGCCCATGCGGGCAAGCACCGTCTGCTGCACATCCACCAGAACATTCCGGGCGTGATGAGCGAGATCAACAAGGTGTTCGCCGACAACGGCATCAACATCTCCGGCCAGTTCCTGCAGACCAACGACAAGGTCGGCTACGTGGTGATCGACGTCGATGCCGAGTACTCCGACCTGGCGCTGGAGAAGCTGCAGCACGTCAACGGCACCATCCGTAGCCGCGTGCTGTTCTAAGCTCGGTGGTGTTGAAAAGGGGAGGCTGAGGCCTCCCTTTTTTGTACCTGTCGCTGATGGGCCGACGCAGTTTCACTGCACCGTGATGCTGATCTTCTCCGAAATCACGGGCGGCTCCATCGGCACATGGTGCTTGTCGCCGATCAGCAGCTGCAGGGTGTGGGGGCCGGGCGGCAGGGTGAGTTCGGTCTCGGTCTGGCCCTTGCCGAAATGAAGGATCTGTTCGCTGGCCGGCAGCGGCATGTCCAGCAGGGGCATGTTGTCGACGTCCACCAGCAGGTGATGGTGACCCGTGTCCGGGGGCGCATCTATTCCAGCCGGTGCCACGCCCATGCCCTTGAGACCGAACTTGACGGTGAAGGTCTGACTGACAGTCGCTCCGTCAGCGGGCTCGATGAAATAGACCTCAGCCCCCTCGGGGGCGGGCAATTGCGGTGCGGCGGGTTCGGCGTGAGCCAGCAGTGTGCCGGCACACAACAAGGCAGCTAGACCCAGACCAGGCAGGCAGTTGACCATGCTGGACTCCTTTTGCGTGTTCCAGCACTGAACATAGGCCATCCGGAACAGGTTGCCCGGTCAGTCGTCGCGTTGCTCCAGGCGTTGTAGCTCGGCAGCCGCATCGGCGAGCTGGGTTTCGTTGAATACCTTGATACCGGCCCGGCGCAGCAGGGCCGCCGTAACCCCTTCGCCCTCGATCAGCGTGCCGCTGAAGCTGCCATCATAGTTGTGCGTATTGCCACAGGATGGACTGCGCGCCTTGAGCACGGCGACCCGCAGGCCATGTTGCTGGACCAGTTGCAGGGCGATCTCGGCGCCAGCGACGAAGGCAGCAGTGACGTTTGCGCCGTCACGGGTGAGGACCGGGCTGGCGCCGTCCAGCACCTGCGCACCCTGGCCTCCGGGAATCTCGGCCGGCGGGCGCGGCGTGGGCAAGCCGCCGGCGACTTCCGGGCACAGCGGCACGATGCGGCCTTCGTCTTGCCAGTGTTGCAGCAAATCAAAGGGGCCGTGGGCGCCGCCGTCATAGCGCACCTTGTGGCCCAGCAGGCAGCGACTGACCAGGAGTTTTTCCATGCTCAGGCCCTGCGCCTGAACCAGCCGGTCAGCGACAGGCGTTCGCGACTGGCTGGCAGGACTTCGTGGGGCAGCTCGGCGGACATGAACAGCACCAGGTTGCCGCCCTGGGGCGCTAGATCGAGCGGCTCGAGGTCCGTGGGGTAGATGCGCAGGGCGCCTCCCTCGTCGGTCTGCCAGTTCGCGTTGAGGTAGAACACCGCCGAGACGGTACGACGGTCGTCGTCGCGAAAGCGGTCCAGGTGCTTCTGGTAGAAGCTGCCGGGCGGGTACAGGGCAAAGTGGCTTTCGTAGTCATCCAGCCCCAGGTAGAAGGCCTGGTTGAGGGCCTGGCGCAGCTCGTCCATGGCGGCCAGGTACTGATCGCATGCCTGGCTTTGGCCGGGCTCCAGCCACTGAATGCTGTCGCCGCGCACCCCTTCACGCACGGCCAGGCCTTGTCCGCGGCCGACGCCGGCAGGGGTCAGTGCGCCTTTCTCGGCACGCATGCGGCACTCATCGGCCAGTTCGTGGGTCAGAGTCTGCGGCAGGAAGTCTTCCAGCCGCGACCAGCCCCGGCTGGCGAGGTCTTCAATGATCTGCGGCAGATGCCGCTGGAGGTGGTGGTTATGCATGGCGGGATTCTATCAGTGCCGGCGGCGGCGCCCTACAATAGCCGCGCCAGACAGGAGTCCTTCATGCGCGCCGTTCTCACCCTGCTTATGCTGCTGTGCAGCCTTCCCGCCCTTGCCGACGACCACGCCCGCCTGTATCAGGCGGCCGGCTGGCCGGAGCAGCGCGCGCATTTCAGTGATGCCCTGCAGGTGGCGCAGCAGCGCTACCAGGGTAGCCTGCCGCCGGCGGTGTTCCAGGCGCTGGTGGATAACAGTAATCGCCGCTTCGAACCCCAGGCCATGGAGCAACGGGCCCTGGCGGCGCTGCGCATGCAGCTGGCCGAACCACGCGCGGCGCTGCAGTTCTTCGAGTCGCCTGTGGGTCGCAAGGTGGTGGCGGCCGAGACGCTGGCGACCCGTCGCGACCAGTTGGCCGCCCATGCCCAGGGCTTGCCGGCCAGCCAGGCCGATGCCACCCGTCGCCTGCTGATTCGCCATCTGGCCCAGGCGCTGCCGGCCAGCGAGGCGGGGGCGGAGGTCAGCCTGGCGCTGGCCGGTGTGGCGGCGGACAGCCTGAGTTCGATGGTGCCGGGCCTGTTCGGCGAGGCGCAGACCCAGATGCTGGTGCAGAGCCAGCGCCAACGCCTGCTCGGTGAAATCGAGGGGCAGATCGACGACACCCTGCTGTATGTCTATCGCGAGCTGTCCGATCCGGAGCTGGAGGAGCTGGTCACCTTCGCCCAGTCACCGGGCGGTCAAGCGTATTACCAGGCTGCCCTGGCTGCTCTGCGTGCCGCGCTGGCCGCGGGACAGGGCGCGAGCGAACTGGCGCCCGCGCAGCAGGGCATCTAGTCAGCGCAGATGCTCGCTGAGAAAAGCGAAGTAGCGCCTGCGGATATCTTCATGCTCGTTGGCCAGGTGATGGCGGGCGCCGGGGATGCGCAGGATGTTTGGCTGGTCGAATTTCTGCTCCAGCACGGCCAGGTTGTAGCGCCAGTCCACCGTCATATCGTCCTCGCCCTGAACCACCAGCGGCTGCAGCGGGCTGCACTGGGCGCGCTCGATGCGCGGAATCCAGCGTGCCATGGCGCCGACCCAGGCGGTCGGCAGGGTGCGCGGCTGCAGGGGGTCGTGGTGTTGCAGGAAGTCGAGGAAGGCCGGGTCGGTTGAGTTGGCCGAAAAGCGCCGCGGGATGGCGGACTTGAACGGGCTCAGCAGGTGGTAACTGAGCTTGGACAGGCCCCAGGCTCGCGGCCGCACGAGTGGCGCGAGCAACACGATGGCGCCTGGCTCGGGGCGCGGCTCGCCGTTGAGCAGGAAGTCGAGGAGGATGCCGCCGCCGGTGCTCTGCCCGCACAGATGCCAGGGTTGCGGCAGATCGAGGCTGGCGGCCTCGGCGAACAGATCCTGCAGGGCCTGCTGATAGGCGGCGAAGTCATCGATGCTGGCCCTGGGGCCGGCGGAGAGGCCATGGCCGGGCAGGTCGAAGGCCAATACGGCGAGGTTCAGGCCGAGCGCCCAGTCGATCACATGGCGGTACAGGCCCATGTGATCGTAATAGCCGTGCAGCAGAATCAGGGTGCCTTGCGGCTCGGGCGGCAGCCATAGCTGGCTGACCAGTTCCACGCCACTGCTGCTGAAGCGTCCCAGACGGCTGCGCACTTGCGGCTGCCCTGGCAGGTCCAGGCCATAGTAGCGCTGGTAGGCCAGGCCTTCGGCGCTCAGATTGGTGGTTGCGGCCAAGGGTCGCAGGCTGCTGCGCAGACGCTCGGCCTGGAAGGGTTGGGGCATGGCGGTCATGGGGCTTTCGGTTGCGCTGAGTGAACGCCGATATTCAGCTGTCGGGCGCGGCGTGGCAAGCTATGCGCCCCATTCCGCTGTGTCGTCGTCATGTCGTCCTCGCGCAAGACCCTGTTAGCCAGCCTGCTTGCCCTCTTCTGGCTTGGCGCCATGCTGGTCGCGTTCTGGTGGTTCCAGGCGCGCTATATCCGTCCTTTCGAAGCCCGCACCGAGTTGTTCGATGGTCGTCAGCTGCAACTGCCTGCCGAACTGACCGGACCTGGGCCGATCCGGCTGGTGCACTTCTGGGATCCGGCTTGCCCGTGCAACGTCGGCAACCAGCAGCACCTTGGCGAGTTGGTGCAGACCTATCTGCCCCAGGGTGTGCAGTTCTATGCGGTGCGCAAGGCGGGCACCCAGGGGCAGCTGCCGCAGAGCCTGCAGGCGCTGCAGGTGTTGGCGCATATTCCTGGGAGCGAACAGCTGCCGGCCAGCCCCGCGGTGGCGATCTGGGATCAGCAGGGTCGCCTGGCCTATTTCGGGCCCTACAGCGAAGGTGCGCTGTGCACGTCGAGCAACAGTTTCATCGAGCCGATTCTCGAAGCGCTGGCCGCCGGGCGCCCGGTGCGTGCGGACAGTAATCTGGCCGTGGGCTGTTTTTGTGACTGGGCGCCGGAAGAGCGCTGAGTCAGGGCTTAGTCGCGCTGCAACAGCCAGGCCTGGCGGCCGGGGCGGTATTCCGGGATTTGATCCGGTGCGGCGCTGTTGAAGGCTTCGAGGATGCGCAACCGGTCGCCCTCGCGCTGGAAGATCCAGGGCGCGCCCTGTTCGCCGAACTGTAGCCACAGGCTGTCGTTTTCCCCGGCCATCGAGGCGCAGTCACCGGCCAGGCACAGGGCATAACGATCGGCGCCGGGCAGGCCTTCCAGGCTGCCGTCCGGGTGGAACAGCACCAGCCCGCCTTGCCCCTGGCCTTCACGGATCAGCCATTTGCCGCCGAGGTAGGCTTCGTACAGTGCCCACTCGAAGTGACTGCCAATCGGCGCACCGAGGGCAAACTCGCGGGTTGCACGGCTGAACTGCTGCTGCGGGCCCTGGTCGCTGGCCTGCTGGATCAGTTGCTCGCCCTGGAGCTGCAGGTGCTCCTGAAGGCCACCCTGATACGCCACTGTCAGCTGGCCGGCTTCGTCGGCGCTCAGGCGCCCTTGCGGCACTTCGAAGCCGTTGCTGTAGGTGGCCAGGTTGCGTTGGCTGTCGAGCCGCCATTCCAGCACCGGGCCATAGGCCAGCAGGGCTTCGCGCAGCGGTCCGCCCTGGCGGGCGGCGTCGATGATCGGCTGGTTGATCCAGGTGCCGTCGGGATTGCCGCCCGAGCCGGCGCAGCCGGCCAGCAGGCCGGCACACAGGAGCAGGGCGGCAAGACGGCGCATGGATCAGTCGATGACCAGGATGCCGTCCATTTCCACCAGCGAGCCGCGCGGAAGGGCGGCAACGCCGATGGCGGCACGGGCCGGATAGGGCTGCTCGAAGTAGCGGCCCATGATTTCGTTGACCTTGGCGAAGTGGGACAGGTCGGTGAGGAAGATGTTCAGCTTGACCACGTCCTTGAACGAGCCGCCGGCCGCTTCGATCACCGCCTTGAGGTTCTCGAACACCTGCACGGTCTGCTCCTCGAAGCCCTGCACCAGCTCCATGGTCTTCGGGTCCAGCGGGATCTGGCCGGACAGGTACACGGTATTGCCGGCCTTGATGGCCTGGGAGTAGGTGCCGATGGCGGCCGGGGCGTTGGGCGAAGTGATGACGGTCTTGCTCATGGGAACTCCGATTCCGATGGGTTGTTGTTCTGTGGCTGCTGCGAGCTTCAGGCGCGCATGCGGGTGATGCGGATGACGCCGGCCAGCGAGCGCAGCTTCTTGATGACACGGGCCAGGTGCACGCGGTCATGCACGCTGATGATCAGCTGGACCACGCTGATACGGCCGTCGCGCTCGTCCATGCCGATCTTCTCGATATTGCCGTCGGCAGCGGCCACCGTGCTGGCCAGTACGGCGATCAGGCCGCGCTGGTGTTCCAGCTCGACGCGCAGTTCGACATTGAACTCGCCGGTGACATCCTTGGCCCAGTTGAGCTGGATGCACTTCTCCGGGTTGTTGCGGATGTCGGCGATGTTCTTGCAGCTTTCCAGGTGCACCACCATGCCCTTGCCGGCCGAGATGTGGCCGACGATGGGGTCGCCGGGGATCGGCGTACAGCACTTGGCGTAGTTCAGCACCAGGCCCTCGGTGCCGCGGATGGCCAGCGGCCCGTCCGGGCTCGGCGCGGCGTCGTTGCTCTCGGCCAGCAGGCGGCGGGCGACCACGTAGGCCATGCGATTGCCCAGGCCGATGTCTTCCAGCAGATCCTCGATCACGTCCACGCGGTATTCGGCCAGCACGGCCTGGATGCGTTCGGCGCTGATCTTTTCCAGGTGGCTGTCGAAGCTGGTCAGGGTCTTGTTCAGCAGGCGTTCGCCCAGGCTGATCGACTCGGAACGGCGTTGCAGCTTGAGGGCATGGCGAATGTGCGTGCGCGCCTTACCGGTGACCACGAAATTGAGCCAGGCCGGGTTGGAGCGGGCGCCGGGCGCGGTGACGATTTCCACCGTCGAGCCGCTTTCCAGGGCCTGCGACAGCGGCGCCAGGCGACGGTTGATGCGGCAGGCGATGCAGCTGTTGCCGACATCGGTATGCACGGCGTAGGCGAAGTCGACCGCGGTCGAGCCTTTGGGCAGCTCCATGATCTTGCCTTTCGGGGTGAAGACGTAGACCTCGTCGGGGAACAGGTCGATCTTCACGCTCTCGATGAATTCCAGCGAGTTGCCGGCGCGCTGCTGCATTTCCAGCACGCCTTTGACCCACTGGCGGGCGCGGGCATGGTTGCCCTTGGGCGCTTCGTCGGCATCGGACTTGTACAGCCAGTGCGCGGCGATGCCGTTGTTGGCCATCTCTTCCATCTCGCGGGTGCGGATCTGGATCTCGATGGGTACGCCGTGCATGCCGAACAACGTGGTGTGCAGCGACTGGTAGCCGTTGGCCTTGGGGATCGCGATGTAGTCCTTGAAGCGACCGGGCAGCGGTTTGTACAGGTTGTGCACGGCGCCGAGCACGCGGTAGCAGGTATCGACCTTGTCGACCACGATGCGGAAGGCGTAGACGTCCATGATCTCGTTGAATGCCCGCCGCTTGCCCCGCATCTTCTGGTAGATGCTGTACAGGTGCTTCTCGCGCCCGGTCACTTCGCCCTGCAAGCCTTCGCGCTGTAGGCAGGCGTGGATCGATTCCTCGATCTTGGCGACGATTTCCTTGCGGTTGCCACGGGCGCGGCGCACGGCGGCGCGGATGCGCTCGGAGCGCATCGGGTGCATGGCCTTGAAACCGAGGTCTTCGAACTCCACGCGCATGCTGTGCATGCCCAGGCGATTGGCGATGGGTGCGTAGATTTCCAGGGTTTCCTTGGCGATGCGCCGGCGTTTCTCCCCGGACAGCACTTCCAGGGTACGCATGTTGTGCAGGCGGTCGGCCAGCTTGACCAGGATCACGCGGATGTCGCGGGCCATGGCCATGGCCATCTTCTGGAAGTTCTCGGCCTGGGCTTCGGCCTTGGTCTCGAAGTTCATCTGGGTCAGCTTGCTGACCCCGTCGACCAGTTCCGAGACGGTCTCGCCGAACTGCGCGGTGAGCGCTTCCTTGGCGATGCCGGTGTCCTCGATCACGTCGTGCAGCATGGCGGCCATCAGGCTCTGATGGTCCATGTGCATGTCGGCGAGGATGCTGGCGACGGCGAGCGGGTGGGTGACGTAGGCTTCGCCGCTGCGGCGACGTTGCCCGTCATGGGCCTGCTCGGCATAGAAGTAGGCGCGGCGAACCAAGTTGACCTGATCCGCGGCCAGGTAGGTCGAGAGTCTGTCGGCGAGTCCGTCTATGCTCGGCAAGATTGCACCTCCTGCCGTGCTGGATGTGGACCCGGTGCCGCCAAACGTCGACCAGGCATGGGCTTACAGAGGCTCGTTGGCCTCTTCCTCGAAGGAAACGAACAGCGGCTCTTCCTCGACCAGGTCTTCCTGGGCGACGAACTCGGAGTCGACCAGGCCGGCGGCGATTTCGCGCAGGGCAACCACGGTCGGCTTGTCGTTTTCCCAGGCGACCTTGGGCTCTTTGCCGCCGGTGGCCAGTTGACGGGAGCGCTTGGTGGCCAGCATGACCAGCTCGAAGCGGTTATCGACGTTGTCCAGGCAGTCTTCAACGGTAACGCGGGCCATGGTGTTCCTCGTGGCAAATAGCAGATAAAGCTGGGCCCGGATGGGCGAGCGGACTGAATAGTCTAAAAAATCACCAGCATTAAGGGAAGGCCTTTCGCTGGCCGGTCAGACCAGCAGCTCGCCAAGCAGACCGCTGTGGCGTTGCGTCTGTACGCGGGCCTGCAGCTGGTTGGCGCGGAAGATGGCTTTCAGATCGCTCAGGGCATGGGCGAAGTCATCGTTGATCACCAGGTAGTCGTACTCGACATAGTGGCTCATCTCGCTGACGGCCTCACGCATGCGTCGCTCGATGATCTCCGCGCTGTCCTGGCCACGGTTGGTCAGGCGGTGACGCAGGGCCTCCTGGGTCGGCGGCAGGATGAAGATCGACTTGGCGAGCGGCATCAGCTTGCGCACCTGCTGGGCGCCTTGCCAGTCGATCTCCAGAATCAGGTCGAAACCCTCGGCCAGAGTTTGCTCGACCCACTGCTGCGAGGTGCCGTAGAAGTTGTCGAACACCTGGGCGTGCTCGAGAAACTCGCCGCGCTCGATCATGGCGGAGAAAATGTCGTGGCTGACGAAGTGGTAGTTCACTCCGTTCTCCTCGCCCGGGCGCATGGCGCGGGTGGTGTGCGAGACGGAGACGCGAATGCGTGGTTCGCTGTCGATCAGGGCCTTGACCAGGCTGGTCTTGCCGGCGCCGGACGGGGCGGAAACGATGTAGAGGGTGCCGGTGGTGGCGGTCATGAGTGCATCCTGAAAAGACGATTATTCGAAGCCTAGGCGACTTATTCGATGTTCTGTACCTGTTCGCGCATCTGCTCGATCAGGACTTTGAGGTTGACCGCGGCTTGGGTGCTGCGTGGGTCGAAGGCTTTGGAGCCCAGGGTGTTGGCCTCGCGGTTGAGTTCCTGCATCAGGAAGTCCAGGCGTCGGCCTGCTGCGCCGCCGGCCTTGAGTACCCGGCGCACCTCGGTCACGTGGGTGCTTAGACGGTCCAGCTCCTCGGCCACGTCGCTCTTCTGTGCGAGCAGCACCAGTTCCTGTTCCAGGCGCTGCGGATCGAGCTCGGCCCGCATCTCGGCGAAGCGGGTTTCGATCTTCTGGCGCTGGTTGGCCAGCATCTCCGGAATCAGCACGCGCAGGGCGGCGACTTCGTCCTGAATGCCGTCCAGGCGCTCGTTGAGCAGCTTGGCCAGCTCGGCACCTTCGCGGGCGCGACCGTTCTTCAGTTCGGTCAGGGCCTGTTCGAAGAGTGTGAGTGCGGCGGCGTTGAGTGCCTGCGGATCGGCGGCGTCAGCCACCAGCACGCCAGGCCAGGCCAGGACCTCCAGGGGGTTGAGCGGGGCGGGTTGCTGGATCAGCGCGGCGACCTGCTCGGCCGCGGCGATCAACTGGCTGGCGCGGTCGCTGTCGACCTGCAGGCTCTTGCCACCGGACTCTTCGTTGAAGCGCAGGGTGCATTCCACCTTGCCGCGCGACAGGCCCTGGCGCAGGCCCTCGCGTACCGCGCCTTCGAGATCGCGGAAGGCTTCCGGCAGGCGCAGGTGCGGTTCGAGATAGCGGTGGTTGACCGAGCGCAGTTCCCAGCTCAGGGTGCCGTTGGCTCCGGCGCCCTCGACGCGGGCGAAGGCGGTCATGCTGTGCACCATGGGGAGAACCTCGTGGACTGACGAATGAGGCGCGAGATTGTAGCGCAGTGCGACCGTCGGCCCAATCTGCAGCGGCGCGGCGCTATAATGCCGGCACGTTCGGGCATCGGCGATGCCCGGGATTTTCGCTTTTCTACAGGTATCAGCAGATGAAACGTCCCAGCGGCCGTGCTTCCACCCAGTTGCGTTCCGTGCGCATCACCCGCAACTACACCAAGCACGCCGAAGGTTCGGTGTTGGTCGAGTTTGGCGATACCAAGGTGATCTGTACCGCCAGTGTTGAGTCCGGTGTGCCGCGCTTTCTCAAGGGCCAGGGCCAGGGCTGGTTGACCGCCGAGTACGGCATGCTGCCGCGCGCCACTGGTGAGCGTAACCAGCGCGAGGCAAGCAAGGGCAAGCAGGGCGGGCGTACCCTGGAAATCCAGCGCCTGATCGGCCGCTCGCTGCGCGCTGCGCTGGATATGAGCAAGCTGGGTGAGAACACCATCTATGTCGACTGCGACGTGATCCAGGCCGATGGTGGCACCCGTACTGCCTCCATCACCGGCGCCATGGTGGCCGTAGTCGATGCCCTGAAAATGCTGAAGAAGCGCGGTGCGCTCAAGGGCGAGCCGCTCAAGCAGATGGTCGCGGCGGTCTCTGTCGGCATTTATCAGGGCGAGCCGGTGCTCGATCTGGACTATCTCGAGGACTCTGCTGCCGAGACCGACCTCAACGTGGTCATGACTGACAATGGTGGCTTCATCGAGGTGCAGGGCACCGCCGAGGGCGCCCCCTTCCAGCCGGAGGAGCTCAATGCCATGCTGACGCTGGCTCAGCAGGGCATGCGCGAGCTGTTCGAGCTACAACGCGCCAGTCTGGCCGACTGATAACCTCATTTGCGGAGAGCAGCATGGACGAGCAGAACCTCAGCCCCATCCCGAGCCAGGACGCCCGCCAGTGGGCGATGTTCTGTCACTTCGCTGCCTTTGCCGGCCTGCTGATCCCCTTCGGTAATCTGCTGGGGCCGCTGGTGGTCTGGCAGATCAAGCGTGACATCGATCCCTTCGTCGACGATCAGGGCAAGGAAGCGCTGAACTTTCATATCACCGTATCCGTCGCTGTGCTGGTTTGCATGCTGCTGATGGTGGTGGTGATCGGCTTCCTCCTGCTGCCGTTGCTCGGTCTGGCCGCGCTGATACTGACCATTATTGGCGGGATCAAGGCCAATGAGGGTAAGCCCTATCGCTATCCGCTGTGCTGGCGGTTGATCAAGTAATTCCAGGCCCCGCATGCGGGGCCTTTTTTCACTACCACTGATATAAGGAAGCCTGAAGTGGCCGGAGCCAGTCTGTTAACTCTGCTCGACGACATCGCCAGCGTGCTGGACGATGTCTCGGTAATGACCAAGGTGGCGGCGAAGAAGACTGCCGGCGTGTTGGGCGATGATCTGGCGCTGAACGCCCAGCAGGTCACCGGGGTCAAGGCCGAGCGCGAGTTGCCGGTGGTCTGGGCGGTGGCCAAGGGGTCTTTGCTCAACAAGCTGATTCTGGTGCCGGCGGCCTTGCTGATCAGCGCCTTCGTCCCCTGGCTGGTCACGCCGCTGCTGATGCTGGGTGGTGCCTTTCTGTGCTTCGAGGGTTTCGAGAAGCTGGCGCACAAGTTTTTGCACAGCAAGGAGGAGGTGCAGCAACAGCATGCCGAGCATCTCCAGGCGCTGGGTGATCCTGCGGTGGACATGCAGGCTTTCGAGCGTGACAAGATCAAGGGTGCGGTGCGCACCGACTTCATCCTTTCTGCGGAGATTATTGCCATCACCCTCGGGGTGGTGGCCGAGCAGGCCTTTACCCAGCAGGTGCTGGTGCTGTCTGGTATCGCCCTGCTGATGACGGTCGGTGTTTATGGCCTGGTCGCGGGTATCGTCAAGCTCGATGACTTTGGGCTGTACCTGAGTCGGCGTGCCAGCGCGGCCGCGCAAAGCCTGGGGCGCGGTATCCTGTGGCTGGCGCCCTGGCTGATGAAGCTGCTGTCGGTGGTGGGTACGGCGGCCATGTTCATGGTCGGTGGCGGCATCCTCACCCATGGTATTCCGGGTGCCCACGAGCTGATCCATCACTGGGTTGAGGCGATTGCCGCCGCGCCTGCCGTTGGTGCTGTGCTGGCACTGCTGGCGCCAACACTGATTGATGCGCTGTTTGGCGTACTGGTCGGAGCGCTGGTGCTGCTGCTGGTAAGCGTCGTGGCCAAGGCCTGGGGCGCATTGCGCGCCTGAGGCCTTGCGATGTGGTTGCTCAGATGCTGAGCAGCCAGTCGTAGTCGACGATCAGTGGTGCATGCTGCGAGAAGCGCGGCTGGCGCGGCAGTTTGGCGTTGCGTACTACGCGGCGCATGCCAGGGGTCAGCAACTGGTAGTCGAAGCGCCAGCCAAGGTTGAGCATTTCTGCCTGTTCGCTGTCTGGCCACCAGCTGTACTGGTCGCCTTCGCGGCTGACTTCACGCAGGGCGTCGACATAGCCCATGTTGCCGATGACTTCATCCAGCCAGGCGCGCTCGGGCGCCAGGAAACCTGGCAGCTGCTGGCAGTCGCGCCAGTTCTTCACATCCAGCTTCTGGTGTGCCACATACAGCGAGCCGCAGTAGATGTACTCGCGGCGCTTGCGGCGCTGCTTGTCCAGATAGCCGGTAAAGTCGTCGATGAACTTGAACTTGTGGTTCAGGCTCTCGTCGCCACTCTGGCCCGAAGGCAGCAGTAGCGTGGCGATACTTACCTTGTCGAAATCGGCCTGCAGATAACGCCCGTAACGGTCGGCCATCTCGAAGCCAAGGCCGTGGATCACTGCCTTTGGCTGCAGGCGCGAATAGAGCGCCACGCCGCCTTGGGCGGGCACTTCGGCATCGGCCGCATAGAGAAAGTAGCCGTCCAGCTGGTAAGCCGGATCGTCCAGTTCGAAGGAGGAGACTCTTGTATCTTGCAGGCAGATCACGTCGGCATTCTGCGCCTGCAGCCAGCTGAGTAAGCCTCGCTCGACTGCGGCCTGAATACCATTCACGTTCACACTGATGATCCGCATAAATGGCCCCCAAAAACACGTGCGTGTATGATACCCGAGCTCATTCCTATTAGCTAAATTCATAGCTAAATCCGTGCCGTACGGGGCTTTTCATGCAGGCGTATCAACGCGAATTCATTCGTTTTGCCATCGAGCGCGGCGTGCTGCGTTTCGGTGAGTTCACTCTCAAGTCCGGGCGTACCAGTCCTTATTTCTTCAACGCAGGCCTGTTCGACAGTGGCCTGGCGCTGGCCAAGCTGGGGCGCTTTTATGCTTCGGCTCTGGTCGACGCCGGGATCGACTTCGATGTGCTGTTCGGGCCAGCGTACAAAGGTATCCCGCTGGCGGCGGCTACTGCGGTAGCGCTGGCAGAACAACACCAGCGTGACCTGCCCTGGTGTTTCAACCGCAAGGAAGCCAAGGATCATGGCGAGGGCGGTACGCTGGTCGGCGCGCCACTGGCCGGGCGGGTGATGATCGTTGATGACGTGATCACTGCCGGCACCGCCATCCGCGAAGTGATGCAGATCATCCAGGCGCAGGGGGCCCAGGCTGCGGGCGTGCTGATTGCGCTCAATCGTCAGGAGCGCGGGCAGGGCGAGCTGTCGGCGATCCAGGAAGTCGAGCGTGACTATGGTATGCCGGTGGTCAGTATTGTCTCGCTGGAGCAGGTGTTGGACTATCTGGCGGGTGATAGCGAGCTGAAGAAGCATCTACCGGCGGTGGAGGCCTACCGCGCGCAGTACGGTATCTAGTCGAATAACAACAGGATGTGTTCATGCTCAAGCCTCTGTCCTTTGCCCTGACCCTGTTTGCAAGCCTTGGCTGTGTCATGTCTGCCAATGCCGCGGAGTACTACCGCTACCTCAATGACAGGGGCGTGCCTGTGCTCGATCGCCAGGGCGTTCCGCCCGAGTTCATCGAGAAGGGCTACCAGGTGGTGGATGAGCAGGGGCGCGTGGTGCGTGAAATACCGCCGGCGCCGAGCAAGGAGGAGCGTGAGCGCCTTGCGAAGGAGAAGGCCAAGGCGGCTTCGGATACGCAGTTGCTGCGCATTTACTCGGAGTCTGCCGATGTGGAGCGCGCGCGTGACCGCAAGCTGGCCGAGCTGGATGGTGTGATCGGCGTGGCGCGGAGCAACCTGAGTTCGCTGCGCACGCAGCAGGCCAACTTGCAGGCCCAGGCCGCCGAGCATGAGCGAGCGGGTCGCCAGGTTCCGGAGCACCTGATTGTGCAGATTGACAATATCAAGGCCGAGCAGATGGGGCTGGAGAGGGATATCGAGCGCTATCAGCAGGCCCGCAAGGATGCCGAGCGATCTTTCGAGGCCGATCGTTTACGTCTGATCGAGCTGCGGGGGCGCTGAGCAGCGACCCCGCTCTCGTTACTCAGTGGTGGCGTTTGCGATTGCTGATCAGGGTGCCGACACCGCTGTCGGTGAAGATTTCCAGTAGCACTGCATTGGGCACCCGGCCATCGATGATGTGCGCGCTGGTGACGCCGCCTTGCACGGCTTCCAGAGCGCAGCGGATCTTTGGCAGCATGCCGCCGTAGATGGTGCCGTCGGCGATCAGCTCGTCTACCTGTTCGGTGGTCAGGCCGGTCAGGACTTCACCCTGCTTGTCCATCAGACCGGCGATGTTGGTCAGCAGCATCAGCTTCTCCGCTTTCAGTGCTTCGGCCACCTTGCCGGCCACCAGGTCGGCGTTGATGTTGTACGACTCGCCTTGCGCACCTACGCCAATCGGGGCGATTACCGGGATGAAGTCGCCCTTGACCAGCATGTTGAGCAGGTCAGTGTTGACGCTGGCGACTTCGCCGACATGGCCGATATCGATGATTTCCGGCTGGGTCATCTCCGGCGTCTGGCGGGTGACGGTCAGCTTGCGGGCGCGGATCAGCTCGGCATCCTTGCCGGTCAGGCCGATGGCGCTGCCACCGTGGCGGTTGATCAGGTTGACGATGTCCTTGTTGACCTGGCCGCCGAGCACCATCTCCACCACGTCCATGGTTTGCGCGTCGGTGACGCGCATGCCGTCGATGAAGTGGCTCTCGATCGACAGGCGCTTGAGCAGGTCACCGATCTGCGGGCCACCACCATGCACCACCACCGGATTGATGCCGACGGCCTTCATCAGCACGATGTCGCGGGCGAAGCCTTCCTTTAGTTCGTCGCTCTCCATGGCGTTGCCGCCGTACTTGATCACCAGGGTCTTGCCGACGAAGCGACGGATGTAGGGCAGCGCTTCGGACAGCACCTTGGCGATGTTGGTGGCGGCATCACGATTGAGGGTCATGGCAAAACGGGCTCCGGGGCAGATCAGAACGGCAGGTTGAGGTCGGGGGCGATGCTGTAGAGCTGGGCGCGGAACACTTCCTGGATGCGCTTGAGCTCATCCTCGGTTTCCGCCTCGAAGCGCAGCACCAGTACCGGCGTGGTGTTGGAGGCGCGTACCAGGCCCCAGCCCTTTGGATAGTCGACGCGTACGCCGTCCAGGGTGGTCAGGTTGGCTTCGCCCCAGACACCGTCGCGCTGCAGGCGCTCGACCAAGCGGAACTTGTTCTCGTCGGTGACGGTGATGTTGATCTCCGGGGTGGAGATATCCACCGGGAAGGCGGAGAACACATGCTCGGCGTCACGGCGATCCTGGCTGAGAATTTCCAGCAGGCGCGCGGCGCTGTAGATGCCGTCGTCGAAACCGAACCAGCGCTCCTTGAAGAAGATGTGGCCGCTCATTTCGCCGGCCAGCAGGGCGCCGTTTTCCTTCATTTTCTTCTTGATCAGCGAGTGGCCGGTTTTCCACATTACCGGGCGGCCGCCATAGCCGCTGATCAGTGCGCCCAGGCGGCGGGTGCATTTCACGTCGTAGATGATGTCGGCGCCAGGATTGCGCGATACCACGTCCTTGGCGAACAGCATCATCAGGCGATCTGGGAATACCATGTTGCCCTTGTTGGTCACTACGCCAACGCGGTCACCGTCGCCATCGAAGGCCAGGCCGAGGTCGGCACCTTCGCTCTGCACGCGGGCGATCAGGTCCTTGAGGTTTTCCGGCTTGCCCGGGTCCGGGTGGTGATTGGGGAAGTTGCCATCCACCTCGCAGTACAGCGGGATCACGCTGCAGCCCAGGGCCTCGATCAGCTTGGGTGCGATGACCCCAGCCACACCGTTGCCGCAGTCGACGACAACCTTCAGCGGTTTGGCCATGGCGATGTCATCGCGGATCTGCTTGAAGTAGCGATCGAGTACATCGAGTTGCTGCACGCTGCCGACGCCGCTGGCCAGATCGTTGTTGTCGATGCGTGCCTTGAGGGCCTGGATCTGCTCATTGGCCTGGGTGTCGCCGGCGATGACGATCTTGAAGCCGTTGTAGTCCGGCGGGTTGTGGCTGCCGGTGAGCATGACCCCGGACTTGCCTTCCAGTACATGGGTGGCGAAGTACAGCACCGGGGTCGGCACCATGCCGATGTCGGTGACCTGGCAGCCGCAGTCGAGCAGGCCCTGGATCAGTTGTTGGACCAGCTCCGGGCCGGACAGCCGGCCGTCGCGGCCAACGGCCACATTGGGCTCGCCCTTGGCCAGGCTTTCCGAGCCGATGGCGCGGCCGATCCAGTAGGCCGCTTCGGTGGTCAGGGTGTCGCCGACCACGCCGCGGATGTCGTAGGCGCGGAAGATGGTGGCGGGGAGTGTCGGCGGGGTCTGTTGTTGCACGGCGCTATCCATGGAAGTTTGCTCCAGTCCCAGGAGATCCTGGTCTTCGTCGAGTATGTCGATATCGAGGATATCGGTGGCCTGGAACAGCGGGTCGGCCAGAGGGTCTGGCTGGGGCGCTGTTGCCGGTTTGGCAGGTGTGGTGGGACTGCCGGCCTCCTGCCTGGAGGCTTCTTGTTTGGGGCGCGACAGGCGCGCCAGGCTCTGCGCCAGGCCGTCGAGGGCGGCAAAATGCAGGCTGAAGGCTTTGACCGACTTTCCAACGGAAAGCTCCTGAACCAGCCCGGCCAGTTGCTGTACGTCGCCGCGCAGGCGGGCGAGCAGGTGGTTGCGGGTCAGCACCAGGCCAAGCAGGGCGCCGGCCAGTGCCAGCAGGCCGGCGATGGCCAGGATCATGAGCGAGGGTGTTCTGCTGCTTAGCTCCGGGCCGGGAGTGAACTCCAGTTGCCAGTTGGCATTGCCCGTATCGAAGCGCTGCGCCGTGGCATCACTGGCAGTGCCCTGTTGCATCAGGACTTGCGGTGCCGCCGAAGCGAACTGCTGGCTCAGGCGTATTTGGCCGATCTGTTCGGGCAGTGGTGGCAGGGTGTTGAGCAGGCGTTGCAGGTCGACCACCAACAGCAGGGTGCCTTGGGCGCGATCGCTGCCCGGGCTGCGCAGGGGCGCGGCGCTGTAGACCAGCCAGCGCTCACCGATTTTGTAAGCCTCCATGGCTGGCGCCTGGCCGTTTTCCAGGCGACGGAGCATGTCCAGGGCGGCGAAGTTCATCGGCCCGCTGCGGCCGACGTCCAACACGGCGCGCCCAGGGCCATTCAAATGGGCGTCGACCACCCCTTGCCAGTGCTGCAGGCTGCGCTCGGCGGCGACAATTTGCTCGCGATCAGCGCTTTGCAGGGCGGCCAGCAGCGCAGGGTTGCTGGCGGCTGCCTGGGTGTCGGCCTGCAGTTGCTGCTGGGCCTGCTGCAGGGCATTGGCCTGGCTGCTGCCCCAGGCCTGCACCAGTGCCTGCTGCTGTTGCTGCTCATGGCCACCGAGGGTGATGGCCAGCAGCACCCCGGCAAGCACTATCCCGCCAAGGGCCGCCAGGGCGCCAGGCAACAGCGCCTGTTGGTCATTACCGGTTTTGCTGGTTGGCTGCTCTACCGGGGCGGAAATCGGCTGCTGTTTTTCCTTGCTGCGCTTCGACAGTTTCACGCGTGGTCTCCCTGGGCAATGCGTTCCGTGACTCAGTGGCTGCCGGAATGGCCAAATCCGCCGGCACCGCGTTGACTGGCGTCGAACTCTTCGACCAGTTCAAAATGTGCCTGCACGATCGGTACCAGTACCAGTTGGGCAATGCGTTCGCCCACGGCGATGTTGAAGGCCGTCTGGCCGCGGTTCCAGCACGACACCATCAGCTCGCCCTGGTAGTCGGAGTCGATCAGGCCGACCAGGTTGCCGAGTACCACGCCATGCTTGTGGCCCAGGCCGGAACGCGGCAGCACTAGAGCGGCCAGACTCGGGTCGGCGATGTAGATCGATAGACCGGTCGGGATCAGCAGGGTCTGCCCCGGTTCCAGCACGGTGTCTTCCTTGAGCATGGCGCGCAGGTCGAGACCGGCCGAGCCGGGGGTGGCGTACTGTGGCAGGGGGAAGTCGCTGCCCAGGCGTGGGTCGAGAATCTTGGCTTGCAGTGCGTGCATGTAAGGCCTTTGGCGTCAGTGGATCAGGTGCTCGCGAGGCGCTCGGCAATGAATGCCACCAGTTGGCGGGCGATCTTGCTCTTGCTGGTCTGGGCGAAGGGGGTGGCCTGCAACGCGCGGTCGATTACGGTGATGGCGTTCTCTTCGCTGTTGAAGCCGATGGTTGGGTTGGCCACGTCGTTGGCGACGATCAGGTCGAGGTTCTTGTCCTTCAGCTTGCGCGCAGCATAGTCCAGCAGGTGTTCGGTTTCTGCGGCAAAGCCCACGCTGAACGGACGATCTGCGCGCCCGGCAATGGTGGCGAGGATGTCCGGGTTGCGCACCAACTGCAGCAGTAGGCCTTCGCCAGTGGTGGGGTCTTTCTTCATCTTCTGTGGGGCGACCACTTCCGGACGGTAGTCAGCGACAGCGGCGGAGGCGATCAGCAGGTCGCAGGGCATGGCCGCTTCGCAGGCGGCGAGCATATCGCGGGCGCTGACCACGTCGATGCGGTTGACCCGATCCGGTGTCGGCAGATGCACCGGGCCGGTGACCAGGGTTACCTTGGCGCCCGCTTCCACGGCAGCCTCGGCCAGGGCGAAGCCCATCTTGCCGGAGCTGTGGTTGGTGATGTAACGCACCGGGTCGATGTTTTCCTGGGTCGGGCCGGCGGTGATCAGTACGTGCTTGCCGGTCAGGGCCTGCCACTGGAAGCAGTCGGCGGCACGCTGCGCCAGCTCGTCGGCCTCCAGCATGCGCCCCGGGCCGACATCGCCGCAGGCCTGGCTGCCGGCGGCTGGGCCAAACAGGTGGTAGCCGCGCTTGGCCAGGGTCTCGGCGTTGGCTTGTGTGGCAGCATCGCGCCACATGGCCTGGTTCATTGCCGGCGCCAGAGCGACCTGGGCGTCGGTGGCCAGTACCAGTGTGCTCAGCAGGTCGTCGGCCACGCCCTGAGCCAGGCGCGCCATGATGTCGGCGGTGGCGGGGGCGATCAGTACCAGATCGGCCCACTTGGCCAGCTCGATATGGCCCATCGCGGCTTCGGCAGCCGGGTCGAGCAGATCGAGATGGACGGGGTGGCCGGACAGGGCCTGGAGGGTCAGCGGTGTGATGAACTCGCGGCCGCCGCGGGTCATGACCACATGGACATCGGCCCCTTGGTCGCGCAGGCGGCGAACCAGTTCCGCGCTTTTGTAAGCGGCGATGCCGCCGCCGACGCCCAGGACGATGCGTTTCCGATACAGCCGCTGCATAGGCCTGCCTTTAATAGTGTGGTGTGGATAGCAACGCGATGCGACACCTCCCCAGGCCAGCCATCGCGGCAAAAAAAGCCGGGTTAAGATAGCACAGGGCCTGCGCCGGAACAGCGGGCCGACAGACAGGGAGATGTCATGAGCATACGCGATTGGCCTGCGGCGGAACGCCCGCGGGAGAAGCTGTTGGAGCAGGGGGCGGCGACGCTGAGCGACGCCGAGTTGCTGGCGATTTTCCTGCGTACCGGTGTGGCCGGGCAGAGTGCGGTGGATCTGGCGCGCCATCTGCTGAGCGACTTCGGTAGTTTGCGGGCTTTGCTGGAGGCGGATCTGGATTCGTTCAGTCAGCGTCTCGGTCTGGGCCCGGCCAAGTTCGCCCAGTTGCAGGCGGTGCTGGAGATGGCGCGGCGTCATCTAGCCGAGCGCCTGCGTCGAGACTCTGCCCTGGAGAGCCCTCAGGCGGTGCGCGACTACCTCAAGGCGCGCCTTCGCCATGAGCCCCATGAGGTGTTTGGTTGCCTGTTCCTCGATGCCAAGCACCGGGTGATCTGCTTTGAGGCACTGTTCTTCGGCTCCATCGACGGTGCCAGCGTCTATCCGCGCCAGGTGGTCAAGCGCGCGCTGTTCCACAACGCCGCGGCGGCGATTCTGGTGCACAACCATCCATCCGGGATCGCCGAACCGAGTCAGGCGGATCGTTTGCTGACCGAGCGGCTCAAGGAGGCGCTCGGTCTGATCGAGGTGCGCGTACTCGACCATTTCATCGTCGGCGACGGTGAGCCACTGTCCATGGCCGAGTACGGTTGGTGCTAGTCCAGTCGGACTTTCGAGAAGTCCTGGCGGCCGAACGGATTGGTCTGGTAACCCTCGACGCCCTGGCGTAGCAGGGCAAAGGCGGTGGGGTGGGCCAGCGGCAGCCACAGCGCCTGCTGCTGGATGATGGACTGGGCCTGCTGATACAGGGCCGTGCGTTGGTTCTGGTCGCTGGTGCGTTTACCTTCGGCGATCAGTTGGTCCAGTTTGTCGTTGCAGTAGCGGGCGAAGTTCAGGCCGGACTGCAGCGAGGCGCAGGCGAATTGTGGCGTGAGGAAATTGTCCGGGTCGCCGTTGTCGCCGGCCCAGCCCATGAACAGCAGGTCATGCTCGCCAGCCTTGGCGCGGCGGATCAGCTCGCCCCATTCGATCACGCGGATCTCGGCCTGAATACCCACTTTGGCCAAATCAGCCTGCAGCAGTTGTGCGCCCAGGGTTGGGTTGGGGTTGAGCAGACTGCCCGAGGGGCGGGTCCAGATGGTGGTCTGGAAACCATTCGCCAGGCCCGCTTCGGCCAGCAGCGCCTTGGCCTTGGACGGATCGTGGGCGTAGCCGGGCAGCTCCTCGGCATAGCTCCAGGTGTTGGGTGGGTACGGGCCGTTGGCGGCGCTGGCACTGCCCTCGAACACGGCTTGCAGGTAGCTGGCCTTGTCGAAGGCCAGGTTGATCGCCTGGCGCACCTGCGGCTTATCCAGCGGTGGATGCTGGCTGTTGAGCGCAACGAAGGCGGTCATGAAGGCCGGCGTCTCGCTGACCTGCAATGCGTCATCCTCGCGTGCCGCCTGCACGTCCAGTGGCTTGGGCGACAGCGCGATATGACATTCGCCGCGCTTGATCTTCTGCAGGCGCACGTTGGCGTCCGGGGTGATGGCGAAGACCAGGTTGTCGACGCCGGGCTTGCCGGCGAAATAGTCAGGGTTGGCCGTGTAGCGGATTACCGCATCCTTCTGAAAGCGCTTGAGCGCGAAGGGGCCGGTGCCCACGGGCTGGCTGTTGAGCTGTTCCGGGGTGCCGGCGGCCAGCAGCTGGTCGGCGTACTCGGCGGAATAGATAGAGGCGAACCCCATGCTCAGGGTGGCGAGGAAGGTTGCGTCGGGGTGCTTGAGGACGAAACGCACGCTCATCGGCGTAGGCGCCTCAATGCGCTCGATCAGGCTGGGCCACTGCATCGACTGGGCGTGCGGGTAGCCGCTGGTCGCCACCTTGTGCCAGGGGTGGCTCGGATCGAGCATGCGTTGGAAGCTGAACAGCACGTCGTTGGCATTCAGCTCGCGGCTCGGGGTGAACCATTCAGTGCGCTGGAACTTGACGCCGGGGCGCAGCTGGAAGATCCAGCTCAGGCCGTCGGCGGAGGCTTCCCAGTGTTCGGCCAGGCTGGGCACCAGCTGGCCAGCTGTGGCGTCATAGTCCACCAGGCGGTTCATCAGCACATCGGCCGAGGCGTTGGTGGTGGTCAGGGAGTTGTACTGCACCACGTCGAAACCGTCCGGACTGGCTTCGCTGCACACGCTGAGGGTGGCGGCCTGGCTCAGTAGCGGGGCGAGCAGCAGGGGTAGGGTGGCTAGGCGCATGGCGAGTCCTCCGATCATCGAGAGGCCTACCCTAGACCACGATGCTGGCGCGGACAATGAAATCCGGCGACGAGCGGTCTTTCTCTCTGCGGGCCGGAACGACGCAGCTCCTGGCGCGCAGGCCTTTTCGGTTCTCTATCTGTCCTTGCTAGGGGGTAGGTGTTCTGGTATAAAGCAGCGCTCTTTTCTAGGGGCCCGGCTCTGCGGTAACGCAAAACGCTGGTAAGACCTCCAAGAAACGCGGCGCTGAGCGCCAAATGACTATTGAGTTCAAGCGGCCAACCCATGCCGGGTTGGGCATGTGGTTTAGAGGGCTGAGGCATGTCGAGAGTCTGTCAAGTTACCGGTAAGGGTCCGGTAACCGGGAACAACATTTCCCACGCAAACAACAAAACCCGTCGTCGTTTCCTGCCGAACCTGCAGCACCATCGCTTCTGGGTCGAGTCCGAGAAGCGCTTCGTGCGTCTGCGCGTTTCCGCCAAGGGCATGCGTATCATCGACAAGCGCGGCATCGACGTAGTTCTGTCCGAACTGCGCGCCCGCGGCGAAAAGGTTTAAGGAGTCAATCATGCGTGAACTGATCCGTTTGGTGTCCAGCGCCGGTACCGGCCACTTCTACACCACCGACAAGAACAAGCGCACCACCCCGGACAAGATCGAGATCAAGAAATACGATCCGGTCGTCCGTAAGCACGTGACCTACAAGGAAGCCAAGATCAAGTAATTGATCCGGCCCTTGTGTGAAGAAACCCGCCTCGGCGGGTTTTTTCTTGCCCGCAGAAAAGTGAAGGCAAAAAAAGGCCCGCTGATAGGCGGGCCAACAGGGTGACGCAGGATCAAGACGGTGTGCGGATCACTCGGCCTTGGCTTCGAAGATCACGTAGACCTTGCGGCAAGGCTCCAGCACTTCCCAGGTGCCGGTGAGGCCGGCAGGAATGACGAAGCGGTCGCCGGCGCGCACGGTCTTGGCATTGCCGTCGGCATCGCGGATCACCGACACGCCCTGGAGAATCTCGCAGTACTCGTGTTCTGTGTAGTTGATGGTCCACTGGCCCACAGCGCCTTCCCAGATGCCGACGTTGAACTGTCCGCACGGGCTGCCATAGTGGTTGCGTACGCTCTGCTCGGGATCGCCCTTGAGGATTTTCTCGGCGGCCGGGCGATAGTGCTCCGGCGCGCTGCCGGCGGTGGCGAAGTCGACGATCTGGTCGATGTGCATGGCGATATCCTGTTGTTGTGAGGCAGGTTTGTGCCGCAGTCTATGTTTGATAAAACGAACATTCAAGGCGCTACGCTGCGCTCGTGTCAAAAATATTGAAAATCCAGCCTGCTCTGGTTTAGTGTTGCCTGCACGAAGGCCGGCTATCGGCCTGGCAGAATAATTGACAGTGCGTGTTGTCTATTTGCCACACGCTTTCACCGAGGATCTCCCGCATGACCACCCTGACCCGTGCCGACTGGGAACAGCGCGCCAAGAGCCTGCAGATTGAAGGCCGTGCCTTCATCCATGGCGAATACACCGAGGCGGTCGCCGCTGACACCTTCGAATGCATCAGCCCGGTCGATGGCCGCCTGCTCGGTCTGGTCGCGAGCTGCGATAGCGCTGACGCCGAGCTGGCGGTCAAGGACGCCCGCGCTACTTTCGAGTCCGGCGTGTGGTCGCGCCTGGCGCCGGTCAAGCGCAAGGAGATCATGATCCGTTTCGCTGACCTGATCGACGCGCATGCCGAAGAGCTGGCCCTGCTGGAAACCCTGGACATGGGCAAGCCGATCAGCGACTCGCTGAGCGTCGACGTGCCGGCAGCTTCGCGTGCCATCCGCTGGAGCGGCGAAGCGATCGACAAGATCTACGACGAAGTGGCCGCCACTGCGCACGACGAACTGGGCCTGGTCACCCGCGAGCCGGTTGGTGTGGTTGCTGCCATTGTGCCGTGGAACTTCCCCCTGCTGATGACCTGCTGGAAGCTCGGCCCGGCCCTGTCTACCGGCAACTCGGTCATCCTCAAGCCGTCCGAGAAGTCGCCGCTGACCGGTATCCGCATTGCTCAGCTGGCCATTGAGGCCGGCATTCCGGCAGGCGTGTTCAACGTCCTGCCGGGCTTCGGTCACACCGTGGGCAAGGCCCTGGCCCTGCATATGGACGTCGATACCCTGGTGTTCACCGGTTCGACCAAGATCGCCAAGCAGCTGATGGTCTACGCCGGCGAATCGAACATGAAGCGCGTGTGGCTGGAGGCCGGCGGCAAGAGCCCGAACATCGTCTTCGCCGACGCCCCGGACCTGCAGGCCGCTGCCGAAGGCGCCGCTGGCGCCATCGCCTTCAACCAGGGCGAAGTGTGCACTGCCGGTTCGCGCCTGCTGGTGGAAAACTCCATCAAGGACAAGTTCGTGCCGATGGTGGTCGAGGCGATCAAGGCCTGGAAGCCGGGCAACCCGCTGGACCCGGCGACCAACGTCGGTGCCCTGGTCGACACCACCCAGATGAACAACGTACTGGCCTACATCCAGGCCGGTCACGACGACGGCGCCAAGCTGGTGGCCGGCGGCAAGCGCGTGCTGGAAGAGACCGGCGGCACCTACGTCGAGCCGACCATCTTCGACGGCGTGACCAATGCCATGCGCATCGCCAGCGAAGAGATCTTCGGCCCGGTGCTGTCGGTGATCGGTTTCGACACCACTGAAGAAGCCGTGGCCATCGCCAACGACACCATCTACGGTCTGGCTGCCGGCGTCTGGACCAGCAACCTGTCCAAGGCGCACCTGGTCGGCAAGGCCCTGCGTGCCGGCAGCGTGTGGATCAACCAGTACGACATGGGTGACATGACCGCGCCGTTCGGCGGCTTCAAGCAGTCCGGCAACGGCCGCGACAAGTCGCTGCACGCCTTCGACAAGTACACCGAGATCAAGTCCACCTGGATCAAGCTGTAAGCATCGATTGACGGGCGCTGCGGCGCCTGAAGGTCCGCCCTTCGGGGCCGGCTCCCTGTGAGCCACACCTGCGGCCGGGTTTCCTTGGGGAAGCCTGGCCGTTTTGCTTTGCCGCAAAGGATTCTGGCTATGCGTTGGGGTACCTATTTCGCGGTCTGTGCCGCGGTGATCAGTATCGGTCTAGCATTGGGCGTGACCATGCCATTGGTGTCGTTGCGCCTGGAAAGCTGGGGCTATGGCAACTTCGCGATCGGCGTCATGGCGGCGACCCCGGCGATTGGCGTACTGCTCGGCGCCCTGCTGGCGGGGCGCCTGGCTGGGCGTTTTGGCACCACCCTGGTGATGCAGTTGTGCCTGCTGCTCGGCGCAGTGTCGGTGGCGCTGCTGGCGCTCGTGCAGCACTACCCGGTTTGGCTGGGGCTGCGTCTGTTCCTCGGTGTGGCGTTGACGGTGGTGTTCATCCTTGGCGAAAGCTGGATCAACCAGTTGGCGGTGGAACAGTGGCGGGGCCGTCTGGTGGCGCTGTATGGCACGGGCTATGCGCTGAGTCAGCTCTCCGGGCCGCTGTTGCTCAGTGTGCTGGGAACCGGCAATGACCTGGGTTTCTGGACGGGTACGGGCCTGCTGATCTTCGGTTCCCTGGTGCTGCTGGGGCGCAGCGGGGCGCCCCGGGTCGATGCACATAGCGCTTCCGGGCGTGGACTGTGGGGGTTTTGTACGCGTTTGCCGACCATTGCCTGGGCGGTGATGCTGTTCGCGGCCTTCGAGGCGATGATGCTGACTTTGCTGCCGATCTACGGCTTGCGTGAAGGCTTCACCCAGGAAGTGGCGTTACTGATGGTCAGTGTGGTGGTGGTGGGCGATGCCGTACTGCAACTGCCCATTGGTTGGCTGGCGGACCATATGTCGCGGCGAACCCTGTTCCGCAGTTGCGGCCTGGTGTTGCTGGCTTCCAGCCTGGCAATACCACTGCTGCTGCATACGCCACTGATCTGGCCGCTGTGGGTGCTGTTCGGGGCTAGCGCTGGCGGCCTGTTCACGCTGTCGCTAATTCTGATTGGCGAGCTGTACCGTGACGATGAGCTGGTTCGGGCCAATGCCCATGTTTCGCAGCTCTGGGGGCTTGGTTGCCTGATCGGCCCGCTGCTCACCGGGGCGCTGAGCCAGTGGTTGACTGGCCATGCGCTGCCGCTGCTGATGGCGGTGGGGGCGGCCGTTTTTGTCTGGTTGACCTATCGACGTCCCGAGATCGCGGCCGACCCTCAGGTGCAGGGCGGTTAGTTCGCATTTTCCAGCAGGCGCCTGGCGGTCTCGCCGACCAGACGCACGGCCTGTTCGATGCTGGCGTCGGGCGGCGCGGCGTAGTTCAGGCGCAGGCAGTTGCGGAACTTGCCGGAGGCGGAAAAGATGCTGCCGGTGGCCACTTGCACACCCTGTGGCTGCAGCTCGCGGTTGAGGCGGTGGCTGTCGAAGTGTTCGGGCAGCTCCAGCCAGAGCATGAAGCTGCCCTGCGGCTGGCTGATCTTCACTGAGTTCGGGAAGTAGCGGCTCACCCAGTCGATCATGATGTCGCGGCTGCGCTGGTATTGCGCGCGCATGCGCCGCAGGTGCGGCTCGTAGTGGCCGCCGGCGATGAATTCGGCCAGCGCCAGCTGCGGCAGCTGGGCGGTGGAGCCGGTGCCCATGTACTTCATGTGCAGCACCCGCTCGCGGTAGCGGCCGGGGGCGATCCAGCCGATGCGCAGGCCGGGCGCCAGGGTCTTGGAAAAGGAGCTGCACAGCAGCACGCGGCCATCTTCGTCGAACGACTTGATGGTGCGCGGGCGCGGGTAGCGGTAGGCCAGCTCGCCGTACACATCGTCCTCGATGATCGCCACGTCATAGCGTTGGGCCAGGGTCAGCAGGGCGCGCTTGTTGGCCTCCGGCATGATGTAGCCGAGCGGGTTGTTGCAGGTCGGGGTGAGCTGGATGGCCTTGATCGGCCACTGCTCCAGGGCCAGCTGCAAGGCTTGCAGGTTGATCCCGGTGAGCGGGTCGCTGGGCAGTTCCAGGGCCTTCATGCCGAAGCCCTTGAGTGCCTGCATCACGCCGTGAAAGCTCGGCGAGTCCACCGCGACGATGTCGCCAGGCTCGCAGATGGCGCGGATCGCCGCCGACAGTGCTTCGTGGCAGCCGGTGGTGATGACGATCTCATCGGCGCCGATATGGCAGCCGGAGTCCAGCAGCAGGCGCGAGACCTGCTCGCGCAGGCCGCGATCACCGTAGATGCTGCCGTAAGTCAGGCCGCGCAGGTCCTGGCGCCGGCTTAGGCGCGACAGCGAGCGCAGCAGAGGCTTGAGGGTCGGACTGCTGATATCCGGGCGGCCGCGGCCCAGCTGGATCATGCGCTCGTCCGGAGCGCTGCCGATCTGTTCCAGCACCTGATCCCACTGGGAGATCTCGACCGGGCGCTGCACGGTGTGATTGACCTCGGGCAGTGCGGGGGCATGGCGGCTGGCCGGTACGAAATAGCCGGATTTGGGGCGTGGTGTGGCCAGGCCCCGATCTTCCAGTTGGCGATAGGCCTGCTGCACGGTGCTCAGGCTGACACCGTGCTCCTGGCTGAGGGCGCGTACCGAGGGCAGGCGGTCGCCGGGGCGATAAAGCCCTTGTTCGATGCGCTCGCCGAGTATCTCGGCGAGATGGCGGTAGAGCATGTCCGGTTCCGTTGACCATACAGATGCAGAGAAAAATCAGGATTCAGATGGGGCTCTACGCGATCTGTATGGCTGAAAAGACCATTTCTTGAATCTGTATCCTGATTTCAGCGTTCTGCATCATGGCTCTCCATCCAGGTAGCTGCAAGGAGAGAGTCATGTCGCCCCCCTACGAGCGTAATGAGGAGCTGGTGCCGCAGCTTGGCGCAGGCAAGGCGAGCCTGCTGGCCAGTGCGTTGATGCTGCTGGGGCATTGGCGGGCCTTCTCCCGGCGGCTGAGTTCTCGCAGGGGGCTGCTGCGCCTGAGCGACGAGCAGCTGCGGGATATCGGCCTGACCCGGGCCCAGGCGCTCGGCGAGGCCGAGCGCCCGTTCTGGACCCTGTGGCGGGACTGAGCGTCAGACCAGGCCGAGCGCTTCCTTGAGGCGATACCAGCCCATGCCCAGAGCCAGCAGTGGCGAGCGGAAGTAGCGGCCGCCGGGAAAGGTCATGTGCGGTACCTTGTCGAACAGTTCGAACTGGCCGCCGCTCTGGCCGGCGATGGCCTCGGCCAGCAGTTTGCCGGCCAGGTGGGTGGCGTTGACGCCGTGGCCGGCGTAGGCCTGGGCGTGGAACACGTTGGGCTTGTCTTTCAGGCGGCCGATTTGCGGCAGGCGGTTGGCGCCGATGCCGATCATGCCGCCCCACTGGAAGTCGATGCGCACGTCGGCCAGTTCCGGGAAGACTTTCAGCATTTTCGGCCGCATGTAGGCGGCGATGTCTGCCGGATCGCGCCCGGAATAGTGACAGGCGCCGCCGAACAGCAGGCGGTTGTCGGCGGACAGGCGGTAATAGTCCAGTGCCACACGCTGGTCGCACAGCGCCATGTTCTGCGGGATCAGCTTGCGTGCGCGCTCCGCGCCCAGTGGCTCGGTGGCGATCACATAGCTGCCGGCCGGCAGCACCTTGCCACCCAGGGTCGGGTCGAGGCCGTTGAGGTAGGCATTGCAGGCCAGCACCAGGTTCTTCGCCCGCACCACGCCCTGGGCGGTATGTACCTTGACCTCGGGGCCGTGGTCGATGCGAGTGACAGGCGAATGCTCGAACAGCTTCACGCCCAGCGACAGCGCGGCGGTCGCTTCGCCGAGGGCCAGGTTGAGCGGGTGCAGGTGGCCGGAGCCCATGTCGATCATGCCGCCGCAGTACTGGTTGGAACCGACCACTTCGTGCATCTGGCCGGGTTGCAGCAGGCGCAACTCGTGGCGATAGCCCAGGCTTTCCAGCTCGGCCTTGTCTTCGGCGAAGCCTTCCAGATGGGCCGGCTTGTTGGCCAGGTCGCAGTAGCCCCAGGTCAGGTCGCAGTCGATCTGGAACTCCTCGACGCGCTGGCGAACCATCTCCACGGCCTCCAGGCCCATCAGCTTGAGCTGACGCACGCCATCGCTGCCAATCACGTTCTCGAATTGTTCGACACCATGGCCGACGCCGCGAATCAGCTGGCCGCCGTTGCGGCCGCTGGCGCCCCAGCCGATCAGGTGGGCCTCCAGCAGGACGACCGACAGGCCCTTTTTGGCCAGTTCGATGGCGGTATTGAGGCCGGTGAAACCGCCGCCGACGATGCACACATCGGCGACCTGTTCGCCCCGCAGGGGCGGCTGCGCCAGCTGACGGTTGACCGTGGCCGCGTAGTAGGAGGCGGCATGTTGGTCACTGTGTACGGGCTGGTTGAGCCGGGCGTTCATGTGCGAAATCCTGAGTGAGGTGTTGTTAAAATTTAACGCAGGATAAGCGCGGCTCGCGGGGCTCGCCAAGAGGCTGGCGGGAAAAACTGTCGTCCCTCTCCTTGAATGCGACCGCTGGAGCCCGTCGAATACACATGTGCACATGTCGTGTCGGAGTTACACATGAGTTGCATTAATCGCCAGATCAGTTACCTGCGGCGGCAGATCCCGGGGTTCGCCTGCGAGCCGGGCTGTCACGATTGCTGCGGTCCGGTCACGGCCTCCGCGGAGGAGCTGGCGCGCCTGCCGGTCAAGAGCGTGGCCGAGCACGATGCGGCGCTGGCCGGATTCAACTGTGTGCACCTCGGGCCGCAGGGGTGCACGGTGTATGAGGAGCGACCGCTGATCTGCCGCCTGTTCGGCACGACGCCGAGCTTGCCATGCCCGCGCGGGCGCGGGCCTGAAGAGCCGGTGGCGGCTGAGGTCGAGCAGCAGGTGCACCGTTTGATTGCCAGTACCCGCCAGCGCCTGGTCTAGCCAGGCCGCGAGCCTCACTCGGGCAGCGGCAGGGTCAGCGACTCCTTCACTTCCTCCATGACGATATAGCTCTTCGACTCGCGCACATGTGGCAGCTTGAGCAGGATGTCACCGAGCAGCTTGCGGTAGCTGGCCATTTCGTTGATGCGTGCCTTTACCAGATAGTCGAAGTCGCCGGACACCAGGTGGCACTCCAGCACGTGCGGCAGCTTGAGCACGGCGCGGCGAAACTCCTCGAAGGTATCGCCGGACTTGTAGTCCAGACTGATCTCGACGAACACCAGCAGGCTGGCTTTGAGCTGCTGCGGATTGAGGCGGGCGTGGTAGCCCATGATGATCCCCTCGCGCTCCAGACGCCGGACCCGCTCGGTGCAGGGCGTGGTGGACAGGCCAACCCGCTCGCCCAGCTCGGTGAAGCTGATGCGGCCATCCTCCTGCAGGATGCGCAGGATGTTGCGGTCGATCTTGTCCAGTTCGCGGCGGCTCTGATGTTGGGTGCGCATGGGGGAAAGTCTCTGGTTGGGCGCATCATGCGCCGGAGTTCATCGGCCAATATAGCTTCGGGTATGGCGAAAAACACTGCGGCAGATCAGCTCCGTCTGCCGTTCTTCAGTGTCGCACGATGGCGGGATAATTCACTGCCAATAGGCTTTAATCCCAGCCATATCGTCTGCGTGAGTCCTGTTTAATGGCTCTGAATCAAGATCAAACGCCGAAATTAGACCTTTATATAGTGAATATTTCTGTCGCTGAGTTTCTATACTTCGCTCATCTATGGTCAAAATAACAAACGCTCGCAGGCCAGCCTGCGGCGGGGAGGCAAAGATGCGTGTTCTGGTGCTCGGCAGCGGTGTGATTGGTACCGCCAGTGCCTACTATCTGGCCCGTGCCGGCTTCGAGGTGGTGGTGGTCGACCGCCAGAACGGTCCGGCCCTGGAAACCAGCTTTGCCAACGCCGGCCAGGTGTCGCCGGGCTACGCCTCGCCTTGGGCCGCCCCGGGCGTGCCGCTGAAGGCCATCAAGTGGCTGCTGCAGAAGCACGCGCCGCTGGCGATCAAGGCCACTGCCGATATCGACCAGTACCTGTGGATGGCACAGATGCTGCGCAACTGCACCGCCGCCCGCTATGCCGTGAACAAGGAGCGCATGGTGCGTCTGTCCGAGTACAGCCGCGACTGCCTCGACGAGCTGCGCGCCGAGACCGGCATCGCCTATGAAGGCCGCCAGCTCGGCACCACCCAGCTGTTCCGCACCCAGGCCCAGGTCGACGCCGCGGCCAAGGACATCGCCGTGCTGGAGGCTTCCGGCGTGCCCTTCGAGCTGCTCGACCGTGACGCCATCGCCCGCGTCGAACCGGCCCTGGCCGGGGTCAAGCACAAGCTGGCCGGCGCCCTGCGCCTGCCCAACGACCAGACCGGCGACTGCCAGATGTTCACCAGCAAGCTGGCCGACATGGCCAAGGCGCTGGGCGTCGAGTTCCGCTTTGGACAGAACATCGAGCGCCTGGATGCCGCTGGCGACCGCATCAACGGCGTGTGGATCGACGGCAAGCTGGAAACCGCCGACCGCTACGTGCTGGCCCTCGGCAGCTATAGCCCGCAACTGCTCAAGCCGCTGGGCATCAAGGCGCCGGTCTACCCGCTCAAGGGCTACTCGCTGACCGTGCCGATCACCAACCCGGACATGGCGCCGAACTCGACCATTCTCGACGAGACCTACAAGGTCGCCATCACCCGTTTCGACAACCGCATTCGTGTTGGCGGCATGGCTGAGATCGCCGGTTTCGACCTGAGCCTCAATCCGGCTCGTCGCGAAACCCTGGAGATGATCACCAGCGATCTCTACCCCCAGGGTGGCGACCTCAAGCAGGCTGAGTTCTGGACCGGCCTGCGCCCCGCCACTCCGGACGGCACTCCGATCGTTGGTGGCACGACCTATCGCAACCTGTTCCTCAATACCGGGCACGGTACCCTTGGCTGGACCATGGCCTGCGGCTCCGGCCGCTTCCTCGCCGACCTGATGGCGAACAAGCGGCCGCAGATCAGCGCTGAAGGCCTGGATATTTCCCGTTACGGCAAGACCAAGGAGACTCACAAGCATGTCCATCCAGCGCCTGCGCACTGAGAAGCGCTTCAGCGAAATCGTCATCCACAACGGCGTAGTCCACCTGGCCGGCCAGCTGGCTGACGATTACACCGGCGATATCCGTGAGCAGACCCGCCAGACCCTGGCCAGCATCGACCGCTTCCTGGGCGAGGCCGGTAGTGACAAGTCGAAGATCTTGTCGGTGACCATCTATCTCAAGGACATGGCCGACTATGCCGGCATGAACGAGGTCTACGATGCCTGGGTCGCCGAGGGCGCCGCCCCGGCTCGCGCCTGCGTCGAGGCCAAGCTGTATGACCCGCGCGTCCTGGTGGAGATGATGGTCGTCGCCGCGCAGAACTGAGCAACCCTGACTTGCCCGGCACCCCCGCCGGGCTTTTTTTAACCGAATGAAGTAGCCGCCATGCGTCCCGCCCGAGCCCTGATCGACCTCGAAGCCTTGCGTCACAACTATCGCCTCGCCCGTGAGGTCAGCGGCGCCAGGGCCCTGGCGGTGGTCAAGGCCGACGCCTATGGCCACGGCGCAGTGCGCTGCGCGCAGGCGCTTGAGGCAGAAGCTGACGGCTTCGCCGTGGCCTGCATCGAAGAGGCGCTGGAGCTGCGTTATGCCGGTATTCGTGCGCCGATCCTGCTACTCGAAGGCTTCTTCGAAGCCAGCGAACTGAGCCTGATTGATCAGCACCAGCTGTGGTGCGTGGTGCACGCGCCCTGGCAGGTCGAGGCTATCGAGCAGGCCCGCCTGTCGCGCCCGTTGCGGGTGTGGCTGAAGCTGGACTCGGGCATGCACCGTGTCGGCCTGCATCCGGCCGAGTACCGCGACGCTCATGCCCGCCTGCAGGCCAGTGGCAAGGTCGAGAAGATCGTGCTGATGAGCCATTTCGCCCGTGCCGACGAGCTGGACTGCCCGCGTAGCGCCGAGCAGCTGGACATTTTTCAGCAGGCGCGCGGCGAGTTGCAGGCCGAGGTCAGCCTGCGCAACTCGCCGGCCATCCTCGGCTGGCCGAGCGTGCCCAGTGACTGGGTGCGCCCGGGCATCATGCTCTACGGTGCCACCCCCTTCGAGCAGCCCCAGGAGCAGGCGGCGCGACTCAAGCCGGTCATGACCCTGGAGTCGAAAATCATCAGTGTGCGCGAGCTGCCGGCCGGCGAGCCGGTGGGCTATGGCGCGCGCTTCGTCGCCGAGCGCCCAACCCGCGTCGGTGTGGTCGCCATGGGCTATGCCGACGGCTACCCACGGCATGCTGCGACTGGCACGCCTGTCCTGGTTGACGGTGTGCGCACGCGCCTGATTGGCCGGGTATCGATGGACATGCTCACCGTCGACCTCACCGATCTGCCCCAGGCTGGGCTCGGCAGCCGGGTCGAATTGTGGGGGCGTGAGGTGCTGGCCAGCGATGTGGCTTATGGTTGCGGCAGCATCCCCTACCAGTTGTTCTGCAATCTGAAACGAGTGCCACGCCTCTATTCCGGGGGCTAGCGGCCCGTCTGCAAGCTAATTGCGGACGTTGTGTTGTAAATACTGAACACTGTTGCCATGATACGGCGAACCAACCGTGCCTGTTCCCCAAGGAGGATTCCCGCATTGGACGTCGGTGTTCGACTGCAATCTATACGCAAACTCAAAGGCCTATCCCAGCGTGAGCTCGCCAAGCGGGCGGGCGTCACCAACAGCACCATTTCGATGATCGAGAAGAACAGCGTAAGCCCCTCGATCAGCTCGCTGAAAAAGGTGCTTGGCGGCATTCCCATGTCGCTGGTGGAGTTTTTCTCACTTGACCTGGAGCAGGACAACCAGACTCAAGTGGTCTATCGGGCCAACGAGCTGACCGACCTTTCCAGTGGCGCCGTGACCATGAAACTGATCGGCAAGGCGCATCCCAATCGCACGATCACCTTCCTTGACGAGATTTATCCGCCGGGCACCGATACCGGCGACGAGATGCTTAATCATGATGGCGAGGAGGCCGGCATGCTGGTCGACGGGCGCCTCGAGCTGACCGTGGGCAGCGAGGTGTTCGTGCTGGAGCCGGGCGACAGCTATTACTTTGATAGCACCAAGCCGCACCGTTTCCGTAATCCCTATGACAAGCCGGCGCGGCTGATCAGTGCCACCACGCCGGCCAATTTCTGACAATACGTCGCCTGTCGCAGGCGATGCCCCTGCGACAAGTTGGGTTGTTTCGGCCTGGCGACCTAACCGTTATACTGGCGCCCGCCTGCGAAACCGTGGCCGCGGGCGTGAATAGCCAATGAGGGTGTACCGTGACTCTGATCAAAAAGATCCTGGCGGCTCAAGCTGCCGTATTGGCCCTGTGGGCTGTGGGCGCTCAGGCTGCGACCAACGACGAAATCGCTGAGCGCATCAAGCCGGTGGGTGAGGTCTGCATCCAGGGTGAGGAATGCAAAGGCGTCGGTGCCGTAGCCGTTGCCGCTGGTGGTGGTGCCAAGTCGGCCGACGACGTGATCACCGCTCACTGTGGCGCCTGCCACAACGCCGGTGTGCTGGGTGCGCCGAAGGTTGGCGATACCGCCGACTGGAAGAAGCGCGCGGATGAGCAGGGTGGCCTGGATGGCCTGCTGGCCAAGGCTATTTCCGGCATCAACGCCATGCCGCCGAAAGGCACCTGTGCCGACTGCTCGGACGACGAGCTGATGGCCGCCATCAAGAAGATGTCGGGCCTCTAACGGCAACAGTGCTGTTCATTGCAAAGCCGCCTGTGGGCGGCTTTGTCGTTTCTGCGTGTGGCGGTTCAGTCGAGGAAGCGTACCTGGCCGCTCTCCAGTGAGGCGACGCGGGCCAGCGACTCAACGCGATAGCCTTCGTTTTCCAGCAGCTTGCGGCCGTCCTGGAAGGACTTTTCGATGACGATGCCGAGACCCGCGATACTTGCTCCGGCCTGCTGGATCAGGTCGATCAGTGCCTTGGCGGCGTGGCCGTTGGCAAGGAAGTCATCGATGATCAGCACATGATCTGCCGCGCTCAGGTGTTTGGCGGAGATGGCAATGGTGCTCTCGGTCTGCTTGGTGAAGGAGAACACCTTGGAGATCAGCAGTTCGTTCTTCAGCGTCAGTGACTGGAACTTGCGCGCGAAAATTACCGGTACGCCCAGCTCCAGGCCGGCCATGATCGCCGGTGCGATGCCGGAGGCCTCGATGGTGACGATCTTGGTCACGCCCTGGGCGCGGTAGCGCTCGGCGAACTCGTGACCGACTTTCTGCATCAACGCCGGGTCGATCTGGTGGTTGAGGAAGGCGTCGACCTTCAGCACCTGGTCCGACAACACGGTCCCCATTTCGCGAATTTTCTGTTTCAGCGCTTCCACGCGGTGGTCCTCATGCTGAACGTAGCCCGGATGCAATCCGGGACGGTTTCCCCGGACTGCATCCGGGCTACGAAGTGACGGTATTCTACGAGCCTGCCGGGCGTTTTAGCAGTGCCCGCATATTGGCCAGGGCGTCGTTGCCGCGCGCGGCTTTGACTTCAACCGGCGCGTCCTCCTGGCCTTCCCAGACCAGGTCTTCCGGCGGCAGCTCGTCAAGGAAGCGGCTCGGCGAGCAGTCGATGATTTCACCGTACTGCTTGCGCTTGGCGGCGAAGGTCAGCGTCAGGTTGCGCTTGGCGCGGGTGATGCCGACATAGGCCAGGCGCCGCTCTTCCTCGATGGTGTCGGCCTCGATGCTGGAGCGGTGCGGGAGGATTTCCTCCTCGAAACCGATGATGTACACCGAGGGGAATTCCAGACCCTTGGAGGCGTGCATGGTCATCATCTGCACGCCCTCGGCGCCTTCTTCCTCTTCCTGCTGGCGCTCCAGCATGTCGCGCAGCACCAGCTTGCCGATGGCGTCCTCGATGGTCATGTCGCCGTCCTCGTCCTTGTCGAGGGTGTTCTTCAGCGCCTCGACCAGGAACCAGACGTTGCCCATGCGCGCCTCGGCGACCTTGTCGCTGGAGGCGTTCTGACGCAGCCAGTTCTCGTAGTCGATGTCCATGATCATGCTGCGGATGGCGCCGATCGGGTCATTGCCGGCACACAGCTCGCGGATCTTGTCCATGTAGCGCTTGAAGCGCGAGAGGCGCTCGGTGTAGCGGCTGTCGAGCAGCTCGCCGAGGCCCAGCTCGTCGCTGGCGGCGTACATCGAGATGCCGCGCTCGCTGGCGTAGTTGCCGAGCTTCTCCAGGGTCGCCGAGCCGATCTCGCGGCGCGGCACGTTGATCACCCGCAGGTAAGCGTTGTCGTCGTCCGGGTTGACCAGCAGGCGGAAGTAGCTCATCAGGTCCTTCACTTCCTGGCGGGCGAAGAAGCTGGTGCCGCCGCTCAGGCGATAGGGAATCTGGTGGTGCTGCAGCTTCAGCTCCATCAGCTTGGCCTGGTAGTTGCCGCGGTAGAGGATGGCGAAGTCGCTGTACGGGCGCTGGGTGCGCAGATGCTCGGTGAGGATTTCCAGGGCGACGCGCTCGCACTCGGCGTCCTCGTTGCGCGTGCGGATCACGCGGATCTCGTCGCCCACGCCCATTTCCGACCACAGCTGCTTCTCGAACACGTGTGGGTTGTTGGCGATGAGGATGTTGGCGCACTTGAGGATGCGGCTGGTGGAGCGGTAGTTCTGCTCCAGCATCACCACCTTCAGTGACGGGTAGTCTTCCTTGAGCAGGTTGAGGTTCTCCGGCCGTGCGCCGCGCCAGGCGTAGATCGACTGGTCGTCGTCGCCGACCACGGTGAACTGGTGGCGCATGCCCACCAGCAGCTTCACCAGCAGGTACTGGCTGGCGTTGGTGTCCTGGTATTCGTCGACCAGCAGGTAGCGGATGCGGTTCTGCCATTTTTCCAGGATGTCGGCGTGCTCCTGGAACAGCTTCACCGGCAGCAGGATCAGGTCGTTGAAGTCCACCGCGTTGTACGCCTTGAGCGTGCGCTGGTAGTGCAGGTAGACGATGGCGGCGGTCTGTTCCTTGGGGCCACGGGCATTGGCCAGGGCCTCGTCCGGCAGGATCAGGTCGTTCTTCCAGCTGTCGATCAGGTTCTTGATCTCGTCGGCACCGTCATCGCCGGCGTATTCCTTCTGCATGATGTCGGTCAGCAGGGCCTTGATGTCGCCGTCGTCGAAGATCGAGAAGCCGGGTTTGTAGCCCAGGCGGGCGTATTCCTTGCGGATGATGTTCATGCCCAGGTTGTGAAAGGTGGACACGGTCAGGCCGCGCGCCTCGGCGCCCTTGAGCAGGCTGCCGACACGCTCCTTCATCTCGCGGGCGGCCTTGTTGGTGAAGGTCATGGCGACGATATGGCAGGCCTGGATGCCACACTGCTGCACCAGGTAGGCGATCTTGCGGGTGATCACGCTGGTCTTGCCGGAGCCGGCGCCGGCGAGCACCAATAGTGGGCCGCCGACGTAGTTCACGGCCTCTTGCTGCCGAGGGTTGAGTCGGGACATGGCAAAGGAATTGATCAGAAAAAGAGGCGGCATTCTAACAGCCGGCGGTCGGCTGCGGGACGCGGGCCGACCGCTGTACGGCACCGACGGTTTTGAATAAAAAGCATAAGGATTGTGTGCTAAGTCACTATTTTAAAAGATCATGTACGATTGTTCCGTATCCCCCCGGTTGTCGCTGCTATGTGTTTCCCTCAGGATGCGCGAAAGCTGCACAAGGACGGGGCAGGAAGAGAACGCCGAATAACGGCGCATGCAGACGGAGTGAGTCTGTCTTGTCGACCTTGGGGAGTTCATGTGTCTGCGCTTGCTGAATCCATGCGCCTGATCCTGCTGGCCGAAACGCCGGAATGGGCGACCCTGCTGCGCGCACGACTGACCAGTCTGGATGCTGCCTGGCCGCTGATCACCGCGCCAAGCTGGACGGCCGCCAGTAGCCTGTTTGATGACGATGTCCCCGCCCTGTTGCTCACCACACCTGCCTGCCAACCAGAGCCCGGTTGTTGTTCCTTGCCCGTGGTGCTGCTGCTCGATCATGAGCCCGTGGAGCCGCCTGCCGATGCCTACGACTGGCTGGTACGTAGCCAGCTGAGCGATGAGGTGCTGCGCCGCTGCCTGCGCTATGCCGGTGAACGTGCACGCCTGCAAGGGGCCCTGCAGCGCCTGGCCGAGCAGGATGTGCTGACAGGCATCGCCAATCGCCAGGGTTTCCAGGCCCTGCTGGCCGGGCGCCTGGCCGAATACCAGGGACGCGGTCTGGCCCTGGGACATCTCGATCTGGACAACTTCAAACACGTCAACGATGCCCTTGGCTACCAGGCCGGCGATCGGCTGATCCTGCAGGTGGTGGCGCGGCTCAAGGCGCAGCTGGAAGCCGGTGACAGCCTGGCCCGGCTCGGCAGCGACGAGTTCGCCCTGCTCCTCGATACTCGCCGCGACCCGCGCCGTGCCGAACGCCTTGCCGAGCGTATCGTCGAGGCGCTGTCCGAACCCTACTGGCTGGATGGCGAGAGCCTGCTGCTCGGCTGCAGCCTGGGCCTGACCTACGCACGCGCTGGCCTGGCCGCCGACCCGCTGATGTGGCACGCGCACATCGCCATGCAGCAGGCCAAGGCGGTGCAGGGGTGCACCTTTCATCTCTACGACGAGCGCGTGCATGGTGGCGCGCGCAGCAAGGCCGACCTGGAAAGCGAGCTGCGCCGCGCGCTGCGTCGTGACGAGCTGGAGCTGCACTACCAGCCGCGTCTGTGTCTGCAGAGCGGACGTATCCTCGGTCTGGAGGCGCTGGTGCGTTGGCGCCACGAGCAACGCGGCCTGCTCGGCCCGGACGAATTCGTGCCGCTGGCCGAGGAGAGCGGGCTGATCGTGCCGCTCGGCTACTGGGTGATCTCCCGCGCCCTGCGCGACATGCAGTGGCTGCGTGGGCGCGGTCTGCCGGCGCTGCACATGGCGGTCAACCTGTCGTTCCGCCAGTTCCAGGACAGCCAGCTGCTGCCGACGTTGAGCCGCCTGATCGAAGAACGCGGCGTGGATGCCGAGCGGCTGGAGTTTGAACTTACCGAGACGGCGGTGATGCGCCGCAGCGAGCAGGTGCAGCAGACCATGCAGGCGCTCGGCCGCCTGGGTGTGCGCTTCTCCCTGGACGACTTCGGTACCGGCTTCTCCTCCTTCGTGCACCTCAACAACCTGCCGATCACCCTGCTGAAGATCGACAAGAGCTTCGTCGGCGGCATGGGCGAGCGCGCGGAGAACCGCCAGCTGGTCAGGGCCATGATCAATCTGGCCCACAACCTTCATCTGCAGGTGGTTGCCGAGGGTGTGGAAAACGCCGAACAACTGGCCCTGCTGCGCCAGTTCGGTTGCGATCAAGTGCAGGGTTACCTGATCAGCAAGCCGTTGCCACTGACCGAGCTGGCGCGTTTCCTGGTGTTTGGCATGCGCCAGCCGCTGCTGACAGGCACGCCTTCGTAAGCGCGGCGGCTGTAGGTTGGGTTGAGGGCATAGCCCGAAGCCCAACATCGGGCTGACAAGCTGCGGCGTCGCCATTGTTCGTGTGTTGGGCTTCGCTGCGCTCAACCCAACCTACGCAGACTGACCCGACCTAAGACAAGCAGGTCTGTCCCGCCTGCTGTGCCTGTGGCCGCAGCAGGCGCGCCGTCTTCCATTCGAAACCCAGGCTCAGGGCAATGGCTGCGCAGGCCAGTCCGCCAGCCAGGCCCCACCAGATGCCATGGGCGCCCCAGCCGAGCGGGAAGGCCAGGGTCCAGGCCAGCGGGATGCCGATCAACCAGTAGCAGCCGAGGCCGACGAGCAGGGTGGTTTTGCCGTCGCCCAGACCGCGGATGGTGCCCATGGCGATGCTCTGGGTGCCGTCGAACAACTCGAAGAGTGCGGCAACGGCCAGCAGGCTTACGGCCAGGCTGACGATCTCGGCGAACGCCGGGTCGCTGCGGTCGACGAACAGCCCCACCACATACTCCGGCGCCAGCCAGAACAGCAGGGCGAACAGCAGCATGCAACAGGCGCCGCTGGCGATGCCGAGGCGCCCGGCACGGCGCACCTCGGCCAGGCGGCCGGCACCGTAATGCTGACCGACGCGGAAGGTCACCGCGTAGGACAGCCCCTGCGGCAGGATGAAGGCAAGGGTTACCGCCTGGATGGCGATCTGGTGGGCGGCCAGTTGCACACTGCCGAGGGCGCCCATGCACAGGGTGGCGAAGGTAAACAGGCCCTGTTCGGCAGCGTAGGTACCGCCAATCGGCAGGCCCAGGCGTAGCAGCGCGCCCATCTCGGTCCTGCGTGGGCGCAGCGGGCCGCGCAGCAGCCTGTACTGGCGGTAGGCCGGCGAGCGCAGGATGTAAAGGCCCAGGGCCAGCGCCATGGCGGTGCTGACCAGGGCGGTGGTCATGCCGATACCGCTCAAGCCAAGACTGGGCAGGCCGAACCAACCCTTGATCAGCGCATAATTGATAACGAAGTTGGCGAGGGCGCCGATCACGCCGATGGTCATCACCGGGCCCGGATACCCAATAGCGCTGGTAAAACCGCGCAAGGCCATGAAGCACAGGTAGCCGGGCAGGGCCAGCGACAGGGGGCCAAGAAACTCCATGGCCAGGTCGACACTGCCGGCCTGCTGGCCCAGGTAGGGCAGCAAGGGGCCGAGCCCGTGCAGGCACAGGGCGCCCCCGGCACCCAGCAGCAGGGCCAGCCACAAGCCGTTCTGCAGCAGACGGGTGACGCCCTGAGTGTCGCCCGCACCGTGACGAATGGCGACCAGGCTGCCGACGGCGGCCATTACCCCGACACAGAACAGCGACAGCATGTAGTAGCAGGTGGCGCCGAGGGCGCCGCCGGCCAGTTCTTCGGGGCCGAGCATGGCCATCATGATGGTGTCGGTGAACACCATCAGCACATGGGCCAGTTGCGCAGTAATCAGCGGTGCGGCCAGGCGGAACAGGGCGACCAGCTCATGGCGGGTGGAGTGCGGCATGATGAGTGAGGCTCAGCGAGAGGCGCCGCCGAGATTGTCACGGCTGGCAGGGGAGTGCCGCTCATTTTCGGGATTCAGGGTGCCACCTACAAAAGGAAAAATGCGATGCTTTGCATGACTAATACTCATGGAGGCCACGCCCATGGCGCGTCGTTTGCCGCCCCTTTATGCCCTGCGTGCTTTCGAGGCGGCTGCCCGCCATGCCTCCTTCACCCGTGCCGCCGAGGAGCTGGCCATTACCCAGAGTGCGGTGAGCCGGCACATTCGTACGTTGGAGGAGCACTTTGCCTGCAGCTTGTTCGAGCGTGCCGGTCGCCATCTGCGCCTGAGCGAGAGCGCACGCTTGCTGCTGCCGGGGGTGCGCGATGGCTTCGATGCGCTGGAGCGGGCCTGCGCCGCGCTCAGCACCGACGACACCACCCTGCGCCTGAAGGCGCCCTCGACCCTGACCATGCGCTGGCTGTTGGCGCGGCTGTCGCGTTTTCGTACCTACAACCCGGATATCGAAGTGCAGCTGACCAGCGCCTGGATGGACGTCGATAAGGTCGACTTCCATCAGGAGCCCTTCGACTGTGCGGTTCTGCTCAGCAGCGGTGGTGTCTTCCCGGCGGACTGGGAAAGTATCGAGCTGTTCGCCGAGTGGCTGATTCCGGTCTGTGCGTCGGAAGCCGCTACTGACGATCACTGGGATCTGGCCCGGCTGCAGAGCTGTGAGCTGTTACACCCGACGCCGGATCGTCGCGATTGGCGGCGCTGGCTGCAGGCCATGGGGTTGGCGGAGCAGGTGCCGCTGAAGGGGGGGCAGGTGTTCGACACCCTGGAATTGGGGATGGTCGCTGCCGCGCGGGGCTACGGGGTATCCATCGGCGATCTGGTGATGGTCGCGGAGGACGTCGAGCAGGGGCGTCTTGGCCTGCCCTGGCCCAGCGCCGTGGCCAGTGGCGACAGCTATTACCTGGTGTGGCCAAAGGGGCGGCGCGGTGAGGAGCGGCTGCGTCGGTTGCGTGACTTTCTATTGGATGAAGTGGCGCAGATGCACCTGCCGGCCGTGCAGTGGATCGACAGGTGAGCGATACGGAATTTTGTGCGCGCTGCGTAAAAAATAATGGACTTTATGAGTGCGCCTTCCAGCGCTTTCTTCCTGTAGGCGCCATTAAGCGGGCCTTGTGGCGCCTGGCTTTGCTCCGTTTTTCAAACGCGGGTCTCTCGAAATGTTTGACATATTTTACGGCTCGGGCAGACTGTGCGGGCGGTTCCGACTGTTATGCGGCCGTCGCGGGAGGTTCGTTACCTTCCATTTCCAAGCCTCCAGGTGAGGCGTATGCAATGCCGCCGACAGACGGAACCGTGCCAAACAGGTAGCGCGTCGATCTCTTCCGACCCTCCTGCACAGCAACGGCAGGCCAGCCTGCCCCAAGGTGACGTATGTCTAACAACAGCGCTAAAACCTCCAACGCGAAACGCAAACCCGTCGTACTGATGTCCATGGGCGCCCAAGAGCGCAAGGGCCACGCCTACCAGGTGATGACCCACAAATACATCACACCGATCACCGATTTTGCCGGCTGCATGCCGGTGCTGGTGCCCACCTGCTGCGGCACCGACGACCTCGACCAATACCTCGACATGGCCGATGGTGTGTACCTGACCGGTGCGGGCTCGAACATCGACCCGATCCTCTATGGTCAGGAAAACCTCACGCCCGAGAAAACCCAGGACCGCGACCGCGACCTGTTCGACCTGCCGCTGATCAAGGCCGCCATCGCCCGCGGCCTGCCGATCTTTGCCATCTGCCGTGGCATGCAGGAAATCAACGTGGCCCTGGGCGGCGACCTGTATCAGAAGGTCTATGCCGAGCCAGGCTTCAATGATCATCGCGAGAACCCGGAAGACCAGGTGGACGTGCAGTACGGCGAAAGCCACAAGGTGCGTATCGCCGCCGGCAGTTGGCTGGCCAAGGTCCTGGGCAGTGAAGAGATCACCGTCAACTCCCTGCATGGCCAGGGCATCAAGACCCTGGGCAAGGGCCTGGAGCCGCTGGCGCGCGCAGAGGATGGCCTGATCGAGGCCTTCCACGCGCCAAGCCTGTCGCCCTTCCTGTTTGCCGTGCAGTGGCATCCGGAATGGCAGGCTGCAGAGAACCCGGATTCGGTGAAGATGTTCGAGGCGTTTGGTGAGGCTTGTCGCGAGCGTGCGCAGAAGCGTCAGGCAGCCTGATTGAGGCTGCTGCAAGAAAAAGCCCGGCATTACAGCCGGGCTTTTTGTATTTAGCGCACCAGATGCAGGTAATGCCGGTGCTTCTCGTATTGGTCGATGATGTCGCCGATCACATCGTCTCTGCTCCAGCCCAGCAGGTCGTAATCCTGGCCGCCTTCCAGCAGATGCACCTCGGCCCGGTAATAGTGCTGTTCCGCGCTGGTGTCCTGATTCTCCAGCAGGGCAAAACTGGGTAGGTTGAAGGCGCGCGGGCGGACTTCATAGAGGAAGTCGGTTTCCGCGCCATGGCCTACGATCAGGCGCACACGGCCGTCCTCGCCGTTCTCACGACGGGCATCCAGGCCGCGCTTGCCCAGCTCCTCGGCGACAGCGTCGATGGCGTGCTGGGCGACATCGTTGAGGAAGGACTGCGCCTCGGCCTGGCTGGGGAAGGTCACCAGGGTGCGCAAGCGCCGCTGCCAGCCACCTTGTGGGCGCATGCGGTTTGGCGTTTGTGGCAGGGCCTGGAAGCGGATGCTGCGTTTGGTGGCATCCAGTTTGAGCGCCCGCAACAGCCCCCACATCGCCGCCAGCAGGACGATGGAGAAGGGCAGGGCACTGGCAATGGTCGCTGTCTGCAGCGCCTTGAGCCCGTCGGCCAGCAGCAGGGAGATGGCCACCACGCCGATCAGTACCGACCAGAACAGGCGTTGCCACAACGGCGTGTTGGCCTTGCCGCCGGAGGCGAGCATATCCACCACCAGGGCGCCGGAGTCGGCCGAGGTGACGAAGAACACCACCACCATGGCCACGGCGATCATCGACAGCAGGGTGCTGAGCGGGAAGTTCTCCAGGAAGGCGAACAGTGCCAGTGAGCTGTCGGCATTGGTGGCGTCGGCCAGGCTCTGCAGTCCATCGTTGAGCACCATGTTGATGGCACTGTCGCCGAACACGGTCATCCAGAACAGGGTGAAACCGGCCGGTACGAACAGCACGCCGCTGATGAACTCACGGATGGTGCGGCCACGCGAGATGCGCGCGATGAACAGGCCGACGAAGGGCGACCAGGACAGCCACCATCCCCAGTACAACAGGGTCCAGCCGCCGATCCAGTCGGTCGGCTCGTAGGCGTAGAGGTTGAAGGTCTTGCTGACGATCTCCGACAGGTAGGCGCCGGTGTTCTGCACAAAGGTCTTGAGCAGGAACACGGTCGGGCCCAGGGCCAGGACGAACAGCAGGAGCAGCACGGCCAGGGTCAGGTTGATCTCGGACAGGATGCGGATGCCCTTGTTCAGGCCGCTGGCCACCGACAGAGTGGCCAGGGCGCAGATGGCGGCGATCAGGCCGATCTGCACCGGCGTGCTCACCGGCAGGCCGAACAAATGGTGGAAGCCGCTGTTGATCTGCAGCACGCCGTAGCCCAGCGAGGTGGCGACGCCGAACACCGTGCCGAGGATGGCGAAGGTATCCACTGCGTGACCGATGGGCCCATAGATGCGCTCACCAATCAGCGGGTAGAGCGCCGAGCGCAGGGTCAGTGGCAGGTTATGACGGAAGCAGAAGAACGCCAGGATCAGCGCGACGATGGCGTAGATCGCCCAGGCATGCAGGCCCCAGTGGAAGAAGGTCAGTTTCATCGCCTCGCGCGCGGCTTGCACGGTGCCGGCTTCGCCCACGGGGGGCGCGGTGAAGTGCATCAGCGGTTCGGCAACGCCGAAGAACATCAGGCCGATCCCCATGCCGGCGGAGAACAGCATGGCGAACCAGGTGGTGTTGCGGTACTCGGGCTGGCTGTGGTCCGGTCCGAGTTTGATGTCACCATAGCGGCTGACGGCGAGGAACACGCAACAGATCAGGATCAGGGCCACGGCCAGTACGTAGAACCAGCTGGCTTTGTCGATGATCCAGCCTTGCAGTACGGTGAACTGGCTCTGCGCCTGTTCCTGCAGCAGTACGCTGTAGAGCACCAGCGCAATGATGAGAAAGGCCGAGCTGAAGAAAACGGGCCGGTTGAGCGAAGACGAAGATGCCTCCATTGAGCTAGCTCTCCTTGTTATCGGATGGGCCGCCAAGGGCGGAAGGCCGGCTAGGGTAACACGGCTTATAGCTTTTATCTTTGAGGAAGTCTTTTCCGATAACTTTATCGGATGGCTCCTTCATCGATCGGTGCCGGGTCGATACTGCAGGGCTTCCGCCAAGTGGGAGCGGCTGATCTGCTCCGCTTCCTCCAGGTCGGCAAGGGTACGCGCCACCTTAAGCAGACGATGAGCCGCGCGCAGGGATAAGTGTAGGCGCTCGCAGGCCTGTTCGAGCCAGCGTCGATCCTCTTCCATCAAAGAACAGTGCAGTCGTAGGCCTGGCAGGTCGAGAAAGGCGTTGGCGCAGCCCTGGCGGCGCATCTGCCGCAGACGCGCCGCTGCGACTGTGGCGGCAGCGCTGGCGCTGCTCTGTGTGGCGCTATGTTCACCGAGCAGGCTGGTGCTCTCTCGCGCCACGGTCAGGTGCAGGTCGATGCGGTCGAGCAGCGGGCCAGACAGCTTGGCGCGGTAACGTTGCACTTGGTCTGGGGTGCACCGGCAGTTTCCTCCAGGGTCGCCCAGGTAGCCGCAGGGGCAGGGGTTCATCGCCGCTACCAACTGGAAGCGGGCGGGGAAACGCACCTTGTCACGGGCGCGTGCGATGACGATCTGCCCGCTTTCCAGCGGCTCACGCAGGACTTCCAGCACTTTGCGATCAAATTCGGGGAGCTCATCCAGAAACAGCACGCCCTGATGGGCCAGGGTAATTTCGCCGGGAGCCGGGCGGCTGCCGCCTCCGACCAGGGCCGGGCCGGATGCCGAATGATGCGGTTGGCGAAATGGCCGCTGCGGCCAGCAGTCCAGCGGTGCTTGGCTGGCGACCGAGTGGATGGCGGCGACTTCCAGGGCTTCCTCCTCACTGAGTGGCGGCAGCAGCCCGGGCAGTCGGCTGGCGAGCAGGGTCTTGCCGGTGCCGGGTGGGCCGCTCAGCAGGAGATTGTGGGCGCCGCTGGCGGCAATCAGCAGGGCACGCTTGGCTGCCAGCTGGCCTTGCACTTCTGCCAGATCCGGGTAGCTGGCCGTTTGCCGCAGTAGGCCACCAGCCCGGTGCGGCGCGAGCGGTGTGTGGCCATTAAGGTGCGCGGCCAGCTCCAACAGGTGGCCGATGGCGAGTACTTCCAGGCCGGAGGCCAGGCAGGCTTCTTCGGCGTTGGCCTTGGGCACCACCAGGGTGCGCCCCGCGGCGCGGGCGGCCAGTGCTGCGGGTAGAACACCCTGCACTGGGCGTATCTCCCCGGACAGGGCGAGTTCGCCCAGGCATTCCAGTCGGCCCAGTTCCTCGGTGGGGATCTGACCACTGGCGGCCAGTACGCCGAGGGCAATGGCCAGGTCGAAGCGTCCACCATCCTTGGGCAGGTCGGCGGGTGCCAGGTTGAGGGTGATCTTGCGGGCGGGGAAGTCGAAGCCGGAGTTCTGAATGGCGCTGCGCACGCGATCCTTGCTTTCCTTGACCGCGGTTTCCGGCAGCCCGACCAGGGCCAGGCTCGGCAGGCCGTTGGCCAGGTGGGCTTCAACGGTCACGGCCGGGGCTTCGACACCCACTTGCGCGCGGCTGTGGACGATGGCCAGGGACATGGATCACTCCTTGATCACATGCCCGCCGATGGCATTACTCGGCGGGTGGGTTCTGTTGGGCTTCCAGTGCCGCCAGTTTGGCCTCCAGCGCCTCCAGGCGGGCGCGGGTGCGGGCCAGTACGGCCATCTGGCTGTCGAACTCGTCGCGGCTGACCAGATCCAGCTTGCCAAAGGCGCTCTGCAGCAGGGCTTTGAACTGGGCTTCCAGCTCGCTACGGGGCAGCGGGCTATCGCCGCTAAACAAGCGCGAGGCGTGGCCGGCGAGGGTGTCGAGCAGGGCTTTGGGCGGCAGCATGTTGGTGTTTTCTTCCGATATCGAACGGCCGGCAGTGTAGCACGGGCCTTGCCAGGCCATGCGGTGGCGGTCGGTGCACAATTTTTGAACATGTGCGCAGGGCTTGATGCGCCAATCTGGTGCGGTCTGTCCTGGGTGATCTGCAGGCGTAGTGGCGCAGTTCGGCTAACTACATGAAAAAGTGGCCTTTTGGCATAGCTGGCAAGCTTTCTGCTTATGACCTTGTGACGCGTGCACCGATGCAGTTCCGGTGCGCAGGATGAGGCGGGGGAATGCCTCACCGGTTGCGGTAGGTTGGTTCCGGCCCCTGGCGGTCGGCGCGTTACAAAGCCAGACACTGCGCTTAGACTTGGCCCGGGTTCGTTTTTCCTGGGGCAAGTCCACTTAAACGGGAGAGAGTTTCATGAAACTAGTCACTGCCATCATCAAGCCGTTCAAACTCGATGACGTGCGCGAGTCGCTGTCCGAGATCGGCGTGCAGGGCATCACTGTCACCGAGGTCAAAGGTTTCGGTCGTCAGAAGGGTCACACCGAGCTGTATCGCGGCGCCGAGTACGTGGTCGACTTCCTGCCGAAAGTGAAGATCGACGTGGCCATCGCCGACGATCAGCTGGATCGCGTGATCGAGGCCATTACCAAGGCTGCCAACACCGGCAAGATCGGTGACGGCAAGATCTTCGTGGTTCCCCTGGAGCAGGCGATCCGTATCCGTACCGGCGAAACCGGCACCGACGCGATCTAAGCCCCGAACCCCCTAAAGCCCCAGGAGAAGAACAATGACTCTGCGAAAATTCGCAGGGCTAGGAGCCCTTTTGTCTCTGTTGACCCCCGGTCTGGCCATGGCCGACGAGGCGGTGCTCAACAGCGGCGACACCGCGTGGATGCTCACCGCAACCGCGCTGGTACTGTTCATGACCATCCCCGGTCTGGCGCTGTTCTACGCCGGCATGGTGCGCTCTAAGAACGTGCTGTCGGTGATGATGCAGTGCTTTGCCATCACTGGTCTGATCAGCATTCTGTGGGTGGTGTACGGCTACAGCCTGGCCTTCGACACCACCGGCATGGAGCAGGGGGTGACCAACCTCAACTCCTTCATCGGTGGCCTGAACAAAGCTTTCCTCAGTGGTCTGACCGTCGACAGTCTGGTCGGTGCTTTCCCGGAAAGCGTGTTCATCGTCTTCCAGATGACCTTCGCCATCATCACTCCGGCGCTGATCGTCGGTGCCTTTGCTGAGCGCATGAAGTTTTCCGCGATGCTGGTGTTCATGGGCGTGTGGTTCACCCTGGTGTATGCACCGATCTGCCACATGGTCTGGTCCGGTGACGGCGCCTTCCTGTGGGATGCCGGCGTGCTCGACTTCGCCGGTGGCACCGTGGTGCATATCAACGCCGGTATCGCTGGCCTGGTGGCCTGCCTGGTGCTGGGCAAGCGCAAGGGCTACCCGACTGCCGCCATGGCGCCGCATAACCTGGGCTACACCCTGGTCGGTGCCGCCATGCTGTGGATCGGCTGGTTCGGTTTCAACGCCGGCTCTGCCATCGCAGCCAACGGCACTGCCGGTATGGCCATGCTGGTCACTCAGATCGCTACTGCCGCTGCCGCTCTGGGCTGGATGTTCGCCGAGTGGATCACCCACGGTAAGCCGAGCGCTCTGGGTATCGCTTCCGGTGTGGTCGCCGGCCTGGTCGCCATCACTCCGGCCGCCGGTACTGCCGGCCCGATGGGCGCCCTGGCCATCGGTCTGGCCGCTGGCGTGATCTGCTTCTTCTGCGCCACCAGCCTCAAGCGCAAGCTGGGCTACGACGACTCCCTGGACGCCTTCGGCGTGCATGGCATCGGCGGCATCGTCGGCGCCATCCTGACCGGCGTGTTTGCCGCGCCCGCCCTGGGTGGCTTCGGCAGCGTCGAAGACATCGGTGCCCAGGTGCTGGTGCAGATCGAAGGCGTGGTGGTCACGGTGATCTACACCGCCATCGTCACCTTCGTGATCCTCAAAGTCATCGATCTGGTGATGGGCCTGCGCGTGACCGACGAGGAAGAAACCGTCGGCCTCGACCTGAGCCTGCACAACGAGCGTGGTTACAACCTGTAAAGCCGCCGAAGCAACGCCCGGGAGGAACCGGGCGCTGCCTCAAGCACCCCAGCCAAGAGGTGAATCATGGACAACACAGCACTGACTGCCTTGCAGTACGGCTTCGATACTTTCTACTTCCTGATGTGCGGCGCACTGGTGATGTGGATGGCGGCAGGTTTCGCCATGCTCGAATCCGGTCTGGTTCGCGCGAAGAACACCACCGAGATCCTCACCAAGAACATCGCCCTGTATGCGATCGCCAGCATCATGTACATGCTGATTGGCTATCACATCATGTACTCCAGCCCTGAGGGCGGCATCCTGCCGAGCCTGGGCTTCCTGTTGGGCGACGAAAACACGGCCGATGCCATTCTCGGTGGCGGTGACGATGCACCCTACTACTCGAGCCGCTCCGACTTCTTCTTCCAGGTGGTGTTCGCCGCGACCTGCATGTCGATCGTCTCCGGTGCCGTGGCCGAGCGTATGAAGCTGTGGGCCTTCCTCACCTTCGCGGTGGTGATGACCGGCTTCATCTACCCGATCCAGGGTTTCTGGAAGTGGGGCTCGGGCTTCCTCAATGAAGCGGGCTTCCTCGACTTCGCCGGCTCCGGCGTGGTGCACATGGCCGGTGCCGCTGCTGCTCTGGCGGGCGTGCTGCTGCTCGGTGCGCGTAAGGGCAAGTACGGTTCCAACGGCCAGATCAACGCGATTCCTGGCGCCAACCTGCCGATGGCCACGCTGGGTACCTTCATCCTGTGGATGGGCTGGTTCGGCTTCAACGGCGGCTCGCAGCTGAAGATGAGCACCATCGACGACGCCAACGCCGTGGCCAACGTGTTCGTCAACACCAACATGTCGGCCGCCGGTGGCTTGATCGCCGCGCTGATCGTGGCGCGCATCCTGTTCGGCAAGGCTGACCTGACCATGGCGCTCAACGGTGCTCTGGCCGGCCTGGTGGCCATCACCGCCGAGCCGCTGACCCCGACTGCCCTGCAGGCCACCCTGATCGGCGGTGTGGGCGGCGTACTGGTGGTGTTCTCCATCCTGGCTCTGGACAAGCTGAAGCTTGACGACCCGGTCGGTGCCATCTCCGTTCACGGTGTGGTCGGCATCTGGGGTCTGCTGGCGGTGTGCCTGACCAACGGCGATTCGTCGCTCGGTGCGCAGCTGCTGGGCATCGGCTCGATCTTCGCGTTCGTCTTCGTCTCCAGCCTGATCGTTTGGTTCGTGATCAAGCTGGTGATCGGCCTGCGTGTGAGTGAGGAAGAAGAATACGAAGGCGTGGATATCGCCGAATGCGGCATGGAAGCCTACCCGGAATTCACCAACAAGAAGTGATCCAAGGTTTTTTCACAAGGGCGCCTTCGGGCGCCCTTTGTTTTTTCTGCGGCCACGCTAGAATGCGCCCCCAACGCATGTTGAGGTGCTCGCCATGTGGCTACAACGGCTGATCGAGCTGCGCCCGCGGCCTCGCGGTTTCCACCTGATCAGCGACGAAGTCGTCGCGGCGCTACCCGAGCTTGCCGGCTATGAGGTCGGCCTGCTGCACCTCTGGCTGCAGCACACCTCGGCCTCGCTGACCATCAACGAGAATGCCGATGGCGCGGTGAGGCGTGATTTCGAGCGCTTCTTCAACCGCCTGGTGCCCCAGGGTGAAAGCGGCTACGAGCACGACTACGAAGGCCCGGACGACTTGCCTGCGCACTTCAAGTCCAGCCTGCTGGGCTGTCAGCTGAGCCTGCCGATAAATGCCGGGCGTTTGTGTCTTGGCACGTGGCAGGGCGTCTACCTGGGCGAGCACCGTGATAAAGGTGGGGCCCGTCGGGTGTTGGCGACACTGCACGGCGAGCGCCGTCGCGGCGTATGAATTTTTTCTGGTGACATTTTGCATTGCGTGTCACTGGTCTATAAGTAACCTGCTTTGCGCACGTCATGAGGTAGAACATGAGCGACGAAGAACTGGAACAGGACGATCTCGAAGGCGCCGACGAGGATGACGGCGAGGAGCTGGAAGCGGCCGACAGCGGCGACGATAGCGAGGATGACGGCAGCGATGCCGTGGAATCCGGCGCCAAGTCGAGCAAGAAGGCCAAGGCGGCGGTAGAGCCGGAAGAGTTGCCCAGCGTCGAGGCCAAGCAGAAGGACCGCGATGCCCTGGCCCGTGCCATGGAGGAGTTCCTCAACCGTGGCGGCAAGGTCCAGGAGATCGAGCCCAATGTGGTGGCAGACCCGCCCAAGAAGCCAGACAGCAAATACGGCAGCCGCCCCATCTGAGGCGACTGTCGGAGCAGAAAACCCGCCATTACGGCGGGTTTTTTCATGGGGGGTGTCAGGGCTTCGGCGTGGCACGCAAGCCCTGGATATGCCAGCGCGGCTCGTTCCCGAAAAGGCCTACCAGTTCGCCAACAGGGCGGGCAGCTCAGCCAGGCTGCGCACCTGGGCGTCCGGCGGCGGCGCGTCGCCCCAGTCCTTGCCCTGCGGGTTGTACCAGATGGCGCGTAGACCGCTGGCCTGCGCTCCGGCGATATCGTCGCCAGGGTGGTCGCCGATATGCACGGCGGCGCTGGCAGGCACGCCAGCCTGGCGCAGGGCGGTCTGGAAGGGATGCGGGTCGGGTTTGCCGACGCCCAGTTCTTCGGCGCTGAGGGCGAAGCGGAAGTAGTCGGCCAGCCCCAGGCGGCGTACGTCGGCGTTGCCATTGGTGATCACGCCAAGGATGAACCGGTCGGCCAGCTGCTCCAGGGTGCGGTGCACGTCGGGGAAGAATTCGACCTGGTGGCGCGCTTCGAGAAACACCTGGAAGCCCTGCTCGGCCAGGGCGCCGGACTCATCCTCGGCGTAGCCCGCTTCGAGCAGGGCATGGAACAGGATGCGTCGGCGCAGCTCGCTGAGACGGTGCTTGAGCATGGGTTCCGCGCCCAACAGTCGGGCGCGAATGGCCCACAGATGCTCGATCGGCACCGGGCCCAGGCGCGGAGCTTGCGCCGCCAGCCAGTCGCGCAGCGCCGCCTCGGCGCCGTGCATGACCGAAGCGACGTCCCACAGGGTGTCGTCGAGGTCGAAGGTGACCAGTTGAATACTCATCAGGACTCGCTCTTGCGCTTGGCGCGCGGGTGGGCGCCGTCGTAGACCTTGGCCAGGTGCTGGAAATCCAGGTGGGTATAGACCTGGGTGGTGGCGATATCGGCGTGGCCGAGCAGCTCCTGCACGGCGCGCAGGTCCTGCGAGGACTCCAGCATATGGCTGGCGAAGGAGTGCCTGAGCATATGCGGATGCAGGTGCTGTCCGAGTTCGCGTACGCCGGCCTGGCGGACCCGCAGCTGGATGGCGCGCGGCGTCAGGCGCTTGCCCTGGCGACCGACGAACAGAGCATCGTCCGTCGGGCTGACCAGCCGGCGCAGCGGCAGCCAGGCTTCGATGGCTTCGCGCGCTTTGCGCCCGACCGGCAGATCGCGGGTCTTGTTGCCCTTGCCCAGCACCCGCACCAGGCCGGCGGGCAGGTCCAGCTCGGTGAGGTTCAGGCCGACCAGCTCGGACAGGCGCAGACCGGAGGAGTAGAACAGCTCGAGCATGGCCTGGTCGCGCAGGGCGAGAAAGTCGTCTTCGACGGCGCCGTCCAGCAGTTGCGCAGTGCGATCCGCATCCAGCGCGCGGGGCAGGCGGCGTTCGCCCTTGGGCGCGGCAAGACCGGCGGCCGGATCATGCCGGCACAGACCTTCACGGCCCAGATACTGGTAGAAACCACGGACTGCCGAGAGCAGGCGCGCCAGCGAACGGCTGGACTGCCCCAGGGCATGCAGGCGGGCGATGAAGGCGCGCAGGGTGCGGGTGTCCAGCTCGGGCCAGGTGGCGACGGTGTTCTTCTCGCACAGGGCGAGCACCTTGAGCAGGTCGCGGCGATAGCCGTCGAGGGTGTGGGCCGACACCTGGCGCTCGCTGCGCAGGTGTTCGAGGTAAGCGTCCAGGTGGTCCTGCATGGCGGGCTCCGGGCGCCTGCTCGTCTCGGTGGTCAACGTACCGAGCGCAGTGGTTCGGCAAAGTTGGGCAGGACGCGGGCCAGTACTTCGGCGACGTAGCCGAGAAACAGGGTGCCGAGACTGCTCTTGTAGTGCTGCGGGTCGGGGCTGCCGATGGCCAGCACACCGTGCAGGCCCTGGTGGCTGAGGCCGACCACGGCGGCGGAGCCGACCTGGCTGTGTTCGGCCTCACCGAAGAGAAATTCCAGCTCGTTCGGACGCAGCACGCCGCAGGTGGTCTTGCCGCCGCTGAGCAGGCCGCCGATGGCCTGGTGCGCCTCGGCAGAGCTGACGGTGCGGCCGACGCCCAGCGGCGTTTCGCTGAACAGGATCAGGCCGACGAAGGGCACCTGGAACTCATGGCGCAGGCTGTCTTCGACGGCGCCAATAACGGCTTCCAGGCTGTCTGCATCGAGGAGGTCGAGTACCAGGCGGCGGGTCTTGTCGAACAGGCGGTCGTTGTCGCGGGCCACGTCCATCAGCTGCGACAGGCGATGGCGCATCTCAATGTTGCGTTCGCGCAGCAGTTTGACCTGGCGCTCCACCAGCGACACCGTGGTGCCGGGCTGGTGCGGGATGCGCAGCTCGGGGATCAGCTCCTCGTGGTCGACGAAGAATTCCGGATGCTGGCGCAGGTAGGCGGCAACGGCCTCGGCATCGAGCGGGGTCTGATCCTGATCACTCATAAGCGGACTTGTCCTTCGTACACGCGAACGGCGGGTCCGGTCATCATAACCGGCTGCCCCGGCCCTGCCCACTCGATGGATAGTTTGCCGCCTGGCAGTTCCAGCTGCACAGGGGAATCCATCCAGCCCTGGCGAATCGCGGCGACAGCCGCGGCGCAGGCACCGGTGCCGCAGGCCTGGGTTTCGCCGGCGCCGCGCTCCCACACGCGCAGGCGCGCCTGCTTGCGGTCGAGAATCTGCAGGAAGCCGACGTTGACCCGCTTGGGGAAGCGCGGGTGGTGTTCCAGCTTGGCGCCGAGACTGTGCACGGGGGCTGTGTCGACGTTATCGACGCGCAGCACGGCGTGAGGATTGCCCATGGATACGGCGGCCAGCTGATGGCTTTGGCCTTCCACCTCGACCGCGTAGCTCAGCGCCTCGGCCTCGGCCTGGAAGGGGATTTGCTCCGGGACCAGGCGCGGCGCGCCCATGTCCACGGTGACCTGGCCGTCCGGGCGCAAGTTGAGTTCGATGATGCCGCCCTTGGTCTCGACGCGGATCTGTTTCTTCACGGTCAGGCGCTTGTCGACCACGAAGCGGGCGAAGCAGCGCGCGCCGTTGCCGCACTGCTCCACTTCCGAGCCGTCGGAGTTGAAGATGCGGTAGCGGAAGTCCACGTCCGGGCTGGTTGGCGCCTCCACCAGCAGCAGCTGGTCAAAGCCGACGCCGGTGTGGCGGTCGCCCCAGGCCTTGGCGTGCTTGGGCTGGATGTGTGCGTGCTGGCTGATCAGGTCGAGGACCATGAAGTCGTTGCCGAGGCCGTGCATCTTGGTGAAGCGCAATAGCATGATCGCGCCCTCACTGCGGCAGCAGGCTTTCGCCGGCGTAGAGTTCCTCGATGGTCTCGCGACGACGGACTTCGAACGTGTTTTCGCCATCCACCAGCACCTCGGCGGCGCGGCCGCGGGTGTTGTAGTTGGAGCTCATGACGAAGCCATAGGCACCGGCGGAGCGCACGGCCAGCAGATCGCCTTCGGCCAGCACCAGCTCGCGGCCCTTGGCCAGGAAGTCACCGGTTTCGCAGATCGGCCCGACCAGGTCGTAGCTGCGCGCCTCGCCCTGGCGCGGCTGCACCGGGGTGACGTCCATCCAGGCTTGATACAGGGCCGGGCGGATCAGGTCGTTCATCGCCGCGTCGACGATGGCGAAGTCCTTGTGCGCGGTGTGCTTGAGGTATTCCACGCGGGTCAGCAGCACGCCGGCATTGGCCACGATGGAGCGGCCCGGCTCGAACACCAGGGCCAGCTCGCGGCCCTTGAGGCGCTCGCGCACGGCGGCGATATAGTCGCCGGCCAGTGGCGGCTGCTCGTCGCGGTATTGCACGCCGAGGCCGCCGCCAAGGTCCAGGTGCTGGATCTGGATGCCCTGCTCGGCCAACTGGTCGACCAGTGCCAGCAGGCGCTCCAGCGCATCGAGGAAGGGTGGCAGGCTGGTCAGCTGCGAGCCGATATGGCAATCGACGCCGACGATCTTCAGGTTCGGCAGCGCGGCGGCTCGGGCGTACACGGCCGGAGCCTGCTCAATGTCGATGCCGAATTTGTTTTCTTTCAGGCCGGTGGAGATGTAGGGGTGGGTGCCGGCGTCCACGTCCGGGTTGACCCGCAGCGAGATGCTGGCGGTCTTGCCGAGCTCGGCGGCCACCAGCTGCAGGCGCTCCAGCTCATCGACGGATTCGACGTTGAAGCAATGCACGCCGACTTCCAGGGCGCGGCGCATGTCGTCGCGGGTCTTGCCGACGCCGGAGAAGACGATCTTGCCCGGCTCGCCGCCGGCGGCCAGGACACGCTCCAGCTCACCACGGGAAACGATGTCGAAGCCGGCACCGAGGCGTGCCAGCAAGTTCAGCACGCCGAGGTTGGAGTTGGCCTTGACCGCGAAGCAGACCAGGTGCGGCATACCGGCGAGGGCGTCGGCATAGGCGCGGTACTGCGCCTCGATGTGGGCGCGGGAATAAACATAGGTGGGCGTGCCGAAGCGTTCGGCGATCGCGGACAGGGCAACGCCCTCCGCGAACAGTTGCCCGTCGCGGTTGGTAAAGGCTTGCATGGAACCCCCTTAGAGGAAAACGTCTTTGTCGCGATCTTGCGTGGTTTTCTCGTCATCCGGATGGTATAGCGGGCCTTTCTGGCCGCAACCGGCGAGGGAGGCAGTCACTACGACAAGCGCAATGAAGGGCAGCAACAGGCGCTTCATGGTGGGGTCCTTTGCAAAATCGTGAATGGGCCGGAGTATACCCAGCCCCCGGTGGCTTGCCTATGCACGTCCGGCGGGGCCTGCGCCCCTCGGAGTGGTGCGCTGGGCCTGCCCGAGATGCCTGGTTTGCCGCTAGCATGGGCAGAAAATTATCCGGAGCACCGATGCAATCCCACGCCACACTTTCCAGCTCCGTCTCGGTCGCCTACCTGCAGGGGCTGCTGGATTACCTGGAGCGCCAGGGTTTCGCCAGTGCCGAGTTGCTGGCCCAGGTGCAGCTGCAGCCTGGCATTCTGGCCCAGCGCGACCAGCGCATCGCGGTCAGTACCTACCTGCAATTGCTGGGGGAAGGGGTGCGCCTGACCGGCGACGACAACCTCGGCCTGCACCTGGGGGAGGCCATGCGGCCGGGCTACTACGGGGTGCTCGGCTACCTGATCATGAGTTGCGCGACGCTCGCCGACGCCCTGCATCGCCAGGCGCGCTATGCCGCCCTGGTGGGCAATCTGGGGCGCGTCGACCTCGACGAGGAGCCGCCCCGTGTCGGGCTGGAGCCTTTGGTTGCGCACACCTGGGAGCCGCTGGTGCGCGAGCAGCAGCGCCAGCATGCCGAGGAAACCCTGGCCGGCTGGCTGACCTTCGGTCGCTGGATCACCGGGCTGCAGATTCCGCCCACCGAGGTGCGGTTTCAGCATCCGGCGCCAGCGGACACATCCGAACACCAGCGCATCTTTGGCTGCCCGGTGCTGTTCGGTCAGGCCGACAACGCCCTGGTGTTCCCCAAGCGTCTGTTGAATGCGCCGCTGGGGCAGGCCGATGCCCAGCTGCGTCAGCTGCTTGATGCGCATGCCGACCGCCTGCTCGGCCAGCTCAACCAGGGCCACAGCGTACTTGATCGTGCCCGTCGCGAACTGGCGCGCCAGTTGCCGGAACAGGGTGCCGATCTGGAGCTGTTGGCGCAGAGCCTGCAGCTCAGTGCGCGCACCCTGCAGCGGCGTCTGCGCGAGGGCGGTCTGTCATTCAGTCAGCTGCTCGATGAGACCCGCGAGCAACTGGTACTGCATTACCTGCGCGACCCGGATCTGGAGCTGGCAGAAATCGCCTTTCTGGTCGGTTTCAGCGAGGCCGGTTCGCTGGCCCGCGCCTTTCGCCGCTGGACCGGGCAGAGCCCGGGCGCGTACCGGCAAAGTCTGCTAGATTCCGCCGCCCATTCATGAGGATTGCGCAATGAGTTTGAGCGAAGCCCGTTTTCACGATCTGGTTGATGCCGTGCAGCAGGCCGTGGAAGACATTTTCGATGACAGCGACCTGGACCTCGATCTGGAGAACAGCGCTGGCGTGCTCACCGTGCATTTCGAGAACGGCACCCAGCTGATCCTCAGTCGCCAGGAACCGCTGCGTCAGCTGTGGGTGGCAGCGCGTTCCGGCGGTTTTCACTTCGACTATGACGAAGAGCAGGAGCTGTGGATCTGCGATACCAGCGACGAGCCGTTGGGCGAGTTGCTGGCCCGTGTGACCCGTGAGCAGGCCGGTGAAGAGCTCGAATTCGACGAACTCTGAGGTCGTCGGCTCACCCTGTCGCCGCCAGTGTTGTCTGGACGCGCAGGACATCTGCCTGGGTTGCGGGCGCACGTTGAGCGAGATCCTGGAGTGGGGCAAGGCCGATGACACGCGTCGCCGGGCGATCTGCCAATCTGCTCAGCAGCGTTTGCGGCCGCCCTTGAACGGCTGACCGGGCGGTCTTGCTTATTGATGGGCTTGTGGTAGGGTCAGTTCAAAGCTGACCAATCGTTCAAAACCCCGCCTTCGGGCGGGGTTTTGCTTTATCTGGCCCCAAGGAGAGCATTCGCCACTATGAGCAGCACCCCCGCGATCACCATCACCCGCCTCGACCTGCAGCGCCTGGAGCGTCTGCTCGACAGTCTGGAGGACTTCGGCCCGACCGCCGCCGCTCTGGAAACAGAGCTGGCGCGTGCTGACGTGGTGGCGCATGCCCAGGTGCCGGCTGGCGTGGTGACCATGAATTCGCGGGTGCACTGCCGCGAGGAGGGCAGCGGCAAGGATTACCACCTGACCCTGGTGTTCCCCGAGGATGCCGGTGGCGAGGGCTGCGTTTCGGTCCTGGCACCGGTGGGCTGTGCTCTGCTCGGCCTTTCCGTGGGCCAGCAGATCGACTGGCCAGGGCCAGGCGGCAAGCCACTCAAGCTGACCCTGCTGGCGGTGGAGTACCAGCCAGAGGCGGCCGGCGCCTACCAGCAGTAACCGGCTGTCTGGAAGGTTGCCATTCGCAGGCGTGGAACTTCGTACGGCCTGGTGCGTCTGGACTAGAGTGTCTGAACTCACCGCCGGCAAGGAGGCCCGCCATGTCCAGCCTGCCCCTGTACTTCCCTCGGGGTTTCTCCCTGGAGCGTGCGCTGACCTGTGCGCGACTGGTCGCCCAGGCCTATGCACAGTACAGCCAGTGGCAGGCCCAGGGCAGTCCTCACCGGCCGCAGGACTTCACCTGGCAGGCGCCGCAGATGCCAGGCTGGCGCTTTTCCGCGCCGCTCTGGAGCATCCTCAGCGAGCTGCACTTTCTCAACGAGTCCGAGCCTTTCGGCTTCGCCGCCGCCAATGACCAGGGCGAGACCTACCTGGTGCTGCGCGGCACCGAGTCGGCTCAGGACTGGCTGGATGACCTCGATGCCGAGCAGAAGCCCTGGCCCTGGAGCGATGAACAGGGCCTACTGCATGCGGGTTTTCTCAAGCTCTATGGTTCATTGCGTGATCTGGCCCTGGCGTCCCTCGACAGCCTGCAGCCTCAGGGGCCGCTATGGGTCTGTGGGCATAGCCTGGGCTGCGCCCTGAGCAGCATGGCGGTGCTCGACATCCATGAGCGCTGGCCGGATCAGCCGCTGCAGCACTACAACTTCGCCAGCCCGCGCCTGGCTGCGCCGGGCTTTGCCGCTGCCTACAACGCCTTGAATGTGCCGACCTTTCGTGTGGTGAACGACAGCGACCTGGTGCCGGAAGTCCCGCCGGCAGATGCCGACGGGTTGCGCTATCAGCACCTGGGTCTGGCCGTGACCTTTACCGCCAGCTACGCCTCGATGACGGCCAATCACAGCCTGAACAACTGCTACCTGTACGCCTTGCAGAACCCGCAGGCGCCCATGCGCGGCTAGTCGCCACCCCCTCCGCCACAGCCACCGCCATCGCCGGAAGAGGCGTCGCCGCCGCAACCGCTGGCACAACCTGAGCCGCAGCCGACATGGCTGGCGCAGTAGATGTCGCCTTGGCGGTAGCTGCCCGGGTGGGCGCCGCAGTCCAGGCGATAGTGGAAGCCATCGGCAATGCCCAGCTCGCCATCCAGGGCGAACAGCAGCGGCAGGCGGGTCGGCTGATCCGGCCGAATGCCTTCGCGGATACAGGCCAGGCGCCAGGCTCGGCGGATGCCGGCGCTGGCCACTGCGGCGTTGGGCATGGCATCGCTGGGCGTGTGGTGGAGGAAGCGGCCCAGGCCCTTGCGGCAGAACTCGCCGTACTGGCGGGTGTAAAGGATGAACTCGTGCCAGGCCACATCCACGGCCTGGGAGGGCATGGCGACCATGCGCCTGCCGGCCATCCGGCACAGGCGGAAGTAGTCGCGCAGGCCCTGCAGCACCTGTTCCTGCTGCTGCGGCGTGAGGTGTGGGTAGGTTTCGGCGAGCTTCAGGCGCAGGCGTTCGGGGAAGCGATAGCCGTCGATGAACTGGCTGCGCCTGTTGTTGCGGCTGCGCCGCCAGTACCAGTGGCCGACAACGATGGCGCCACCGCCCAGAGCAATGCTGAGGAAGCTCATCACGGCATGTCCTCCAGGTTCAGGCCTGCTGCAGGGCGCTGTTCAGCGCCGCTTCCAGCTCGGCCTTGTAGCGCAGGTAGTGAATGCTCTGGGTATGGCCTTCGCCGAGCACGCGCGACAGGTCCAGGTCGGTGATATAGCAGGGATAGCGCTCGGCATCGCGGCGCTGGGCGAGGATATGCCGCGCCACTGCGCTGAACAGCCCGGCGCCGTACTCCAGCTCGGAAAACTCGCGGTGGTTGCAGTACAGACTGACATGTACGCGCTTGCCCTCGGCCGGCTCGACGATGGCCTGCACATCGTAGAAGGCATGGCTGGCCTGGGCCTGGGGCGGTACGCGGCGCTCCAGATGGCGGGCGCGCTGGTTGCCCGCCGGGAGAACTTCGTAATACAGCACCTCCAGCGCCAGGTTTGGCAGGCTGCTGTCCAGCGGCAGCAGGGCGTTGCGCCGGTACAGCAGCGACTGCAGGAAGCGCTGCAGTGGCGTCAGCAGGCTCTGCTCGTCGCGAAACGGCAGGTGCTGTCGCCACAGGGCGTTGTGTTCGTCCAGTACGCTGAGTTCGGCGTTGTCCTCGTTGATGCGATAGAACACCTGAATGCAGTCGGGGCGGCCCTGCGGCAGGATCAGCGCCAGGTCTTCGCCTTCCAGGGCGTGGCGGTCCAGGTGCAGTGGGCTGTAGTGCGGGTGCTCCGTGCCCAGGTGGGCGATCAGGCTGGGCAGATCCTGCAGGGCGGCATGGCTGACCTGGCCGGGCTGCAGTTCCAGCACGTGATAGTGCTGCTGCACCTGCAGCAGGTAGCGGCTGCGATTGTCACTGGTCAGGCTGGCCTGGGCGTCGTGGAACAGTTCTTCGACCCGCTGGGCGATGGCCTGGGCGCGGTTGCGGCAGAAGCAGCGCACGTTCAGCTTGGGCTGGCGCCCGTCCGGCAGGCTGTTGAGGTAGTCGCGCAGGCAATCGAGCAGGGCGTGGGGGCCGTCGTAGCGGCTGACCTGCAGCTCGTTCCAGCTGTTAAGGCTGACCTGGTCGAGGGTCAGCACCAGGTTTTCGCGCACCCCGGAGTAGCCCAGCGAGTCGGTGCGCCCGGTGGTGAGGTGTACGTTCAGCTGGCTGTGGGCCTTCAGCGGGTCGACGCCGACATTGACCAGCAACAGCACCTCGGCCGGTTCTGCCGCGCGCAGCAGCGCCTCTTCACTGACCGCCGGCAGGGGCAGCGGTACGCTCTGCTGCAGGCAGCCGAGCAGGTTGGACAGCTCGAATTCGGTAAGGTCGCTGCTGCCCGGATGCAGCGACAGGCGGGTGCTGGCGTCGATCACGCCGTTGCGGTGGCACCAGGCGAGCAGCTCGATCAGCTGGCGGGTACGCTTGAGCGGTGCGAAGTCGGGCCACTCCTGGCCGTTCAGGCTGCCGTGGTAGAGCGCCCACTGGGTCTCGCCATGTGCTTCGGGGCTGGGGCAGTGCACCAGGGTCAGGGTGTCTTCGGCCAGGTCCGGGGCGATGCCTGGGTTGATGAATTCGATCTTGCCCGCCTTGCGTTCGAACGCAGCGTATAGGCGCCGGCCGAGCACGCCGAGGTCGCGCCTGTTGAGCGGCATGCTGGTCTGTTCGCTGCGGGCGAACTGGGAGAGGAAGCGGTAGCTGTAGGTCAGCTCGTTGACCAGCGCGCGGCGCTCGGCGCTGACCTGGCGCACCTTCCACTGGCTGCGGCTGTCGAGCATGGCCAGCTCGCGCTGGCTCCAGCGCCACTCGCCGGTCAGGCGCTCGAACAACAGGCGCTGCCAGCTTTTGGCGCGCTGGCGCGGCGGCACGCTGAGCTTCTTGCCGACCTTGAGGTACAGGCAGCGGCGGATCAGCTCCAGGCGCTCGCGCTCGCCGCGGCCGGCCAGGTATTCCTCCAGGCGACGGTAGACCACGATATAGGGGTCGAGCTCGTCCAGGTCGAGACGGCCTTCGTACACCGCCTGCTTGAAGCGCAGGCTCAGGCATTCGACCTGCGGGTGCTCGCTGGCATAGACCTCGGTGAGCAGCAGCTTGAGCACCGACTTGTAGGGCGAGTCGATGCCCTTGAACAGCTGCCACATGCCGGCGCCGATAAATTCACCCGGTGGAATGCGCGCCAGGTGGCCGAGGTCGAGTACCTCGTCGGCGCGGACGAAGCGCTTGGACAGCAGGGTATGGGTGTAGCGCTGGTAGTTGGCTTCCTCGTACACCGGCACCAGCCACCACAGCGGCGTGCGTCCGCCGAGCCAGATCGCGGTGCGGTAGAACTCGTCGAGCAGCAGGTAGTGCTGGGTGGTGCCGCAGTCGTCGGAAGTCAGCTGCGCCTCGCGGTCGCCGGAGGTGAAGCGCGCCGGGTCGATCAGGAAGCAGTGCACCTCGGCGCCCTGGGTGGCGGCCCAGGCTTCCAGCAGGCTGCACTTGCGTTGTAGCTCGGCCACGGCGCTGCCGGGCAGGGCCGGATCATGGCAGACCCACAGGTCCATGTCGCTCTGCTCGGCCTGGGCCACGGTGCCCAGGCTGCCCATCAGGAACAGGCCGTGGATCGGCGCTGGCGGTTTGCTGCTGCCGGCGCGGCGGGACTTGTAGGCGAAGGAGCGGGTCAGGCGCTGGGCCTCGGCGAGGATCTCGTCGCTCGGCTCGAAGCCGGCCAGTCCGGCGGGGGTGGCCGCCGAGACATAACCCGGCAGCAGCGGATGATTGACGTGGAACAGCAGCGGCAGCAGCTTGAGCACCAGCTGCTGGCGGCTCGACAGCGCCTGGGTGGCCCGTTCGAGGCGCCCGCCGTTGACCTTGAGGAAACGCGCACGCAGCTGCGCCAGAACCTTGCGGTCGATGCCGTCGTCGATATTGGGGCGGATTTCCTGAATGCGCGTCATGTACAGCTCGAAGCCTGTTTGGAGCAAGCCTACCAGCGCCGGATGACGACTGGCAGTAGCGCTTGCCCCGTTTGTATCGACCACTGCAGGTCGCTTCTGCAGTGTATCGGCGCCCCTCGGCTGCGGCTGTAGGCGGTATCAGGCGGGTTGTGGGCAGAGGATGGTCAGCAGGGCCTGGGCGTGCTCGGCGGCATCGATCCCCAGGCTGGTCAGGTAGCCGCCGTCGGGGGCGGTCACCAGGCCTTTCTCGTGCAGGCGGGTGATGGCCATCTGTGCGCGGGAGGTGGCGTTGTTATGCACCTTGAGGCCTTCCTGGTGATTGTCCAGGTTGTACAGAGCGAGGATTTCCAGCTCGGCGATCAGGTTGGGGGTGTAGGCCATGACGAACTCCGCATTGTTGTTGTAGTCGGGCTGTTGCTCAGTGTAGTTCGCCAGGTTCAATGCACCTCGTTGCTGTGCTGCCAGATATCGAGAATCTGCTGGTAGCGGCCATTGGCGCGGATGGCGCGCATACCCTGGTCGAATTGCCGGGCCAGTTCGCGGGCCCACGGATGCTGACGAGAAAAACTGAGGAACAGCTGCGGTTGGTGGATCACCGCCACCGGCGTGAACTGCCCCGCCAGCTCCGGGTGCTCGCGAAATAGCGCGCGAGCCGTACCACGGTAGGCGATGGTGAAATCTACCCGGCCATGTTCGAGCATGCGGAAGCCGCTGAGGTCGCGGCGCACCTCGACACGCTTGAGCTGGGTGAAGCTGTCGAATTTCTGACCGTACTCATAGCCCAGGGTCACGGCCACCGAACGACCACTGAGCTGCTCCAGGTCTTTGACTGGGGTTGCCTGTTTCTTGCGGCTCCACAGCAGAATCTCGCCGCGGAACAGCGGCTCCTCGGGCAGCAGGAACTGCTCGGCGATGCGCGCGTCCGGCGAGGTGTTGAAGCAGGCGGGCAGGCGTCCCTGACGGACCAGTTCCATGCAGCGTACGTAGGGATATGGGCGCAGTTCGACCGGTACGCCGCTGGCGGCAAAGGCGGCACGGACGATATCCACCGACATGCCTTCGATGCGCCCATCGCGATAGGCGGTGAAGGGATACCAGTCATCCTCGGCGCCAATTTCCACGGCGCTTGCCGGAGCCAGGAACAGGCACAGTGCGAGGAAGGTCAGCAGCCGCCAGAGGTAGGCTGCAGTAGGGCGGGCCGGTACGTGCATAGCCTGCACGATAACAGGCTGTGCCTGGCGGCGGCTGATCTGGGTCAAGGCCCTCGGTCAGTCGTCTTCGGCTTGTTCAGGCAGCTCGGGCAGGGCACGCAACGCCTGCTCGTACCAGGCCGAGTCGAAGGGACGGTCGGCATCGAGCATGGCGTCGATCTCGTGGGCCAGCACCAGGGCCATCATTTCGAGGACTTCTTCGCGGGCGTAGCCGACCAGGGTCAACTTGTTGTACACGGCCTGGGCGGCCGGCGGGTTGCCGGTTTCCAGCTGGTTCTCGATGGCCTGGATCAGGGTGGCTTCGGCGAAGGCTTCTTCGTCGTTGTCGTCATGTTCGGTCATGGTGGTTCCTCGGGAGTTCGCGTGCAGTGTGCCATGCCGAGGCTGATCGGCGGCATTCGTTGGGGTGATAACGCTGTGTGTCGTGGCCCGGGGCAGCTATAACTGTGGCTTTCCTGCCTGGAGGTTCACATGCTCAAGCTTCATGGGTTTGCTGTCAGCAATTACTACAACATGGTGCATCTGGCGCTGCTGGAAAAGGGCCTGCCGTTCGAAACGGTGAAAGTCTATGGCTCCCAGGATGAGGCCTTCCTCGCCATCAGCCCGCGCGGCAAAGTCCCGGTGCTGCAGACCGAGCAGGGCTACATCAGTGAAACCAGTGTGATTCTGGAGTACCTGGAAACCTGCGGAGGTCGTCCGCTGCTGCCGGAAGATGCCTATGCCCGCGCTCAGGTCCTGAGCCTGGCTCGGGAGATCGAGCTGTATATCGAGTTGCCGGCGCGCAGCTGCTATCCGGAAGCGTTCTTCGGCATGCAGCTGGATGAGGTCATCAAGGACAAGGCGCGCCTCGAGTTGCAGGCCGGGATCGCCGCGCTCAAGCGCCATGGCCGTTTTGCGCCCTATGTGGCGGGCGAGCAGCTGAGCATTGCCGATCTGTATTTCCTTTACAGTATCGACCTGGCTGCCGTGGTGGCCAAGCGCGTACTGGGCTTCGACCTGCTGGCCGACTTCCCCGGTGCCCAGGCCTTGCTTGAACGCCTGCAGCAGAACCCGCATGTACAGGCCATTGCCGCTGAGAAGGACGCCGGCATGGCCGAGTTCATCGCCCATATCAGCCAGAAGCGCTGAGCCTTAGCTGGCGGCGAAGTCCAGCAGCGCCTGGCCGGTGAGACGGTAGGTGGTCCACTCGTCCTGCGGGCGGGCGCCGAAGGATTGGTAGAAGTCGATGGCCGGCTGGTTCCAGTCCAGCACCGACCATTCGAAACGCCCGCAGCCCCTGTCCACGGCAATCCGCGCCAGATGCTGCAGCAGCGCCTTGCCGGCGCCACAGCCGCGCGCCTCGGGGCTGACGTAGAGGTCTTCCAGATACAGGCCGTGCTTGCCCAGCCAGGTGGAGTAGTTGAAGAAGTACACGGCGTAGCCGATCGGCACGCCGTCCTGCTCGCAGATCAGCGCATGGCTGCTGCTGCCCTCGCCGAACAGGCTGTCACGCAGGCCGGCGGCGTCGGTCTTCACCTCGTGCTCGGCCTTTTCGTAGATCGCCAGGTCGATGATGAAACGCAGGATCAGCTCGGCGTCTTCGGGGTTGGCGGGGCGGATATGCAGGGGCATGGCAATACTCGTGGAAAAGGTTTAACCGTAGATGAGTGTCAGTGCGGCCAGTGGTAGTGCGACCAGGCAGAGTACGCCGAAGGCACCGATCCATCGACAGTGCGGTCCCAGGGGATCACTCACGCGTAAAGGCAGTTTTGGGTAGCGCCCCAGGGTTAGCAAACGCAGCAGTAGCCAGCCTGCGCTGTAGAAGATGTAGCCGAAGACGAACTCCACAATGGCCTCGCCCAGAAAGAGCAGGCCGCGTAATAAGAGCTCTAGCATGGGGGCTTCCTTTCCCAAATATGGCGGTGATTGCCGCTGGGACGGACCATGTAGGTTGGGTCGGGCCGCGTAGGTTGAGCGCAGCGAAGCCCAACAAGCGGGCGCTCGGGTAGCTCTGGCGTTGGGCTTCGGCGCTTCGCGCCTCAGCCTGCGCGGCCCGACCCAACCTACGAGGGCGGCAGTTAGCGCTTGGCCAACAATTCCTTGCCGCGCACGACCGCAGCGCGCACCTGGTTCGGCGCGGTGCCGCCGATGTGGTCGCGGGCGCCGACCGAACCTTCCAGGGTCAGCACGGCGAACACGTCGTCGCCGATCTGGTCGCTGAACTGGCGCAGCTCGTCGAGGCTCATCTCGGCCAGGTCCTTGCCGGTCTGTACGCCGTATTTCACCGCGTGGCCGACGATCTCGTGGCAGTCACGGAAGGGCAGGCCTTTGCGTACCAGATAGTCGGCCAGGTCGGTGGCGGTGGAGAAGCCGCGCAGCGCCGCTTCGCGCATCATGTCCTTCTTCGGCTTGATCGCCGGCACCATGTCGGCGAAGGCGCGCAGGCTGTCACGCAGGGTGTCGGCGGCGTCGAACAGCGGTTCCTTGTCTTCCTGGTTGTCCTTGTTGTAGGCCAGCGGCTGGCCCTTCATCAGGGTCAGCAGGCCGGTCAGGGCGCCGAACACGCGGCCGGATTTGCCGCGTACCAGCTCCGGCACGTCCGGGTTCTTCTTCTGCGGCATGATCGAGGAGCCGGTGCAGAAGCGATCCGGCAGGTCGATGAACTGAAACTGCGCCGACGTCCACAGCACCAACTCTTCGGAGAAACGCGACAGGTGCATCATCGCCAGCGAGGCGGCGGCGCAGAATTCGATGGCGAAGTCGCGATCCGACACGCCGTCCAGCGAGTTGCCGCCGATGGCCTCGAAGCCGAGCAGCTGGCAGGTGATCTCGCGCTGGATCGGGTAGGTGGTGCCGGCCAGGGCGGCCGAGCCCAGCGGCATGCGGTTGGTGCGTTTGCGGCAGTCGACCAGGCGCTCGTAGTCACGGCTGAGCATCTCGAACCAGGCCAGCAGATGGTGGCCAAAGGTCACCGGCTGGGCGGTCTGCAGGTGGGTGAAGCCGGGCATGATGGTGTCGGCCTCACGCTCGGCCAGGCCCAGCAGGCCCTGCTGCAGGCGGGTGATCTCGGCGAGGATGATGTCGATCTCGTCGCGCAGCCACAGACGGATGTCGGTGGCCACCTGGTCGTTGCGGCTACGGCCGGTGTGCAGTTTCTTGCCGGTCACGCCGATGCGGTCGGTCAGGCGCGCCTCAATGTTCATGTGCACGTCTTCCAGGTCGACGCGCCAGTCGAACTGGCCGGCCTCGATCTCGGCCTGGATCTGCTTGAGGCCATCGATGATAGCGTCGCGCTCGGCGGCACTGAGTACGCCGGCCTGCTCCAGCATGGTGGCGTGGGCGATGGAGCCCATGATGTCGTGGCGGTACAGACGCTTGTCGAAATCGACGGAGGCGGTGAAGCGGGCGACGAAGGCGTCGACGGGCTCGCTGAAGCGGCCGCCCCAGGACTGGTTGGTTTTTTCGCTGCTCATGGCTGGACTCGCGGGCAGGGCAGGCACGGCGGGCGCCTGCGAAACGGACAAAGTGCGCCGATAATAACAGCCTTGCCGGGAATTCCGAGGCTGTGCCCATCTGTTGGCCCCGTCACAATTTTGTGCAGGCGGATGCATTTGGGGTTCTCTTTTAGCCCGGCCGGAGTGCTCTGGCTTGCTGCCCGGGTGGCACACAAGGAAACTGCGCGGATGAAAATCCACTGGTTCAACAAGGGGCGTAGCGTTGCCCCGGATGATGACTTCTTCCTGCCGGAACTGTGCGAGCCCGAGGCGCTGCTCAGCCTGGTACTGCTGGCCGAGTTGCTGGTGCTGGTACTGGTGCTGTCCGAGCCGATGCTGCCCGGCTTCAACTGGGTGCGCCTGGCGCTGACCTCGCTGTTCGTGCAGTGGATCGTGCTGCTCTCCGCCGCTCTGCTGTGCCGCCTGCGCCCGCTGCTGGCGCGCTTGCGCGCCTCCCTGGCGGGCTTGTTGTGTTGCGCCCTGGTGATCGGCCTGACGCTGGGGTGCACGCGGGTGGCCGACTATTTCGAATTGGGCGGGCCGTTGCCGCGTGATGGCGAGGTCAACCTGTACCTGCGCCACGCCCTGATCAGTCTGATCATGTCGGCGCTGCTGTTGCGTTATTTCTATCTGCAGAGCCAATGGCGCCGCCAGCAGCAGGCGGAGCTGCGTGCGCGCATCGAGTCGCTGCAGGCGCGGATCCGCCCGCACTTTCTGTTCAACAGCCTGAACAGCATCGCCAGTCTGGTAGCGGTCGACCCGTACAAGGCCGAGCAGGCCGTGCTCGATCTGTCCGATCTGTTCCGCGCCAGCCTGGCCAAGCCCGGCAGCCTGGTACCCTGGGCCGATGAGCTGGCGCTGGCGAAACGATATTTGTCGATCGAGCACTATCGGCTCGGTGAGCGGCTACAGTTGGAGTGGCAGGTAGAAAATGTGCCGGCGGATTTACCGATTCCTCAGCTGACCTTGCAGCCGCTGCTGGAGAATGCCCTGATCTACGGCATCCAGCCGCGTATCGAGGGCGGACTGGTGCGAGTTGAGGCGGACTATCGGGATGGGGTGTTCCAGTTGTGCGTCAGCAATCCCTTCCAGGAAAGCGCCGAACCGCAGGAGTCACGGGGGACTCACCAGGCATTGAGCAATATAGACGCGCGTCTGGCGGCACTTTTCGGCCCCGGCGCCAGTCTCAGCGTGGACCGCCGTGACGGACGCCACTACACCTGTCTACGCTATCCTTGTTCGAGACTCACGCAGGAAGCCCGAGCAATATGAATGTGCTGATCGTCGATGACGAACCTCTTGCCCGCGAGCGCCTGGCCCGCATGGTCGGCGACCTCGATGGGTATCGCGTGCTCGAGCCTGCTGCCAGCAATGGCGAGGAGGCTCTGGCGCTGATCGAAAGCCTGCGGCCGGATGTGGTGCTGCTGGATATCCGTATGCCTGGCCTGGACGGCCTGCAGGTTGCCGCCAAACTGTGCGAGCGCGAGGCGCCGCCGGCGGTGATCTTCTGCACGGCCCATGATGAGTTCGCCCTGGAAGCCTTCGACGTCAGCGCCGTCGGTTATCTGGTCAAACCGGTGCGTCCCGAGTCCCTGGCGGCGGCATTGAAAAAGGCCGAGCGGCCCAATCGTGTGCAGCTCGCCGCGCTCACCCGCCCGGCTGCCGCCGGTAATGGTGCCGGTCCGCGCAGCCACATCAGCGCACGTACCCGCAAAGGTATCGAGCTGATCCCGCTGGAGCAGGTGATCTTCTTTATCGCCGATCACAAGTACGTGACCCTGCGTCATGAAGGCGGCGAAGTGTTGCTCGACGAGCCGCTCAAGGCGCTGGAGGATGAATTCGGCGAGCGCTTCGTGCGCATCCACCGCAACGCTCTGGTTGCCCGCGAGCGTATCGAGCGTCTGCAGCGCACGCCGCTGGGGCACTTCCAGCTCTATCTCAAGGGTTTGGGGGGCGATGCCCTGACCGTCAGCCGGCGCCATGTGGCCGGAGTGCGCAAGCTGATGCACAACCTCTGAGCCGGTAGCGCGACGCCCTGCGGCGTTAGCGTCTGCCGGCTTGCGCCGGCCATCCTGTTATCATCCCCGGCAGTTCTTCTTCTGGAATTGCCCATGTCCCGCGAAATCCGCATTGCCACCCGTAAGAGCGCCCTGGCCCTGTGGCAGGCCGAGTACGTCAAAGCCCGCCTGGAACAGGCCCATCCTGGTCTGACGGTCAGCCTGGTGCCGATGGTCAGCCGTGGCGACAAGCTGCTCGACGCGCCGCTGGCGAAGATTGGCGGCAAGGGCTTGTTCGTTAAAGAGTTGGAAACCGCTCTGCTGGAGAACGAGGCCGACATCGCCGTGCACTCGATGAAGGACGTGCCGATGGATTTCCCCGCAGGGCTCGGCCTGTTCTGCATCTGCGAGCGCGAAGATCCGCGCGACGCCTTCGTCTCCAATACCTATGACAGTCTCGATGCCTTGCCCGCCGGCAGCGTGGTCGGTACCTCCAGCCTGCGCCGTCAGGCCCAGTTGCTGGCGCGCCGCCCGGACCTGAAGATCCAGTTTCTGCGCGGCAACGTGAATACGCGCCTGGCCAAGCTGGACGCCGGCGAGTACGACGCCATCATCCTTGCCGCCGCCGGCCTGATCCGCCTCGGTTTCGAGGCGCGCATTCGCAGCTCGATCAGCGTTGACGACAGCCTGCCAGCGGGTGGCCAGGGCGCGGTGGGCATCGAGTGTCGCAGTGCCGATGCCGAGATCCATGCCCTGCTGGCGCCGCTGCACCATGCCGAGACGGCGGCCCGTGTTACCGCCGAGCGTGCGCTGAACAAGCACCTCAACGGTGGCTGCCAGGTACCTATTGCCTGCTACGCCCTGCGCGAAGGCGAGCAGCTGTGGCTGCGCGGCCTGGTCGGCCAGCCCGATGGCAGCCTGCTGCTGCGTGCCGAAGGCCGCGGTAGCGATGCCGAGGCACTCGGCGTGCAGGTGGCCGAGCAGCTGCTGGCCCAGGGCGCGGCCGCGATTCTCGATGCCGTCTATGGCGGGGCCGATCCGGCGTGACCGGCTGGCGCCTGCTGCTGACCCGGCCGGCGGCCGAGAGCGCGGCACTGGCCGAAACCTTGGCTGCGGCTGGCGTGTTCAGCCGCAGCCTGCCGCTGCTGGCCACCGAAGCTCTTGAGGAAACACCCGAGCAGCGCGCCATGCTGCTCAACCTGACGAGCTACAGCGCAGTGATCGTGGTGAGCAAGCCGGCCGCTCGACATGCCCTGCAGCGCCTGGCGCTGGCAGAGGTGACACCGCCAGCGGGGCAGCTCTGGTTCACTGTGGGTGGTGCGACGGCGCAGCTCCTCGCGCCCTACCTGCAGGCCCTGGGCCTGGACGTCGCTTACCCGCCGGCAGGCGACGACAGCGAAGCGCTACTGGCGCTGCCGCAGCTGGCCGGCGTCTTGGCGCAACCCGCGCCACGGGTGCTGATCATGCGTGGCGAGGGCGGTCGCGAGCTGTTAGCCGAGACGCTGCGCGCCCACGGCGCCGTGGTCGACTATCTGGAGCTTTACCGGCGGGTGATGCCGGCCCATGCCCCCGGTGCCCTGACGCAGCTCATTCAGGCGGAACGGCTGAACGCCGTGCTGGTCAGTAGCGGGCAGGGGCTGGCCAATCTGCGCGAGCTGGCGGGTGCTGCCTGGCCGCAGCTGAGTCGGCTACCCTTGTTGGTGCCCAGTGTGCGCGTCGCCGAGCAGGCACGCCTGGCTGGGGCACAGCAGATTATTGATTGTCGCGGCGCCAATGCTGCGGCTGTTCTGGCGGCGCTGCACAGCCATGCGGCGCCGAGTCTCTGAAACAAAGGAAGGACACGTGAGCGAAACAGCCCCGCAGATCAGCGATCAGACTCCGCAGGCCAAACCCGAGCAGCCGTCGCGGCCGGTCGCGGCCAAGTCCAAGGGCAGCGGCCCGGCCTGGTTGGCCCTGCTGCTGGCGCTGGCCGCGCTGGGGGCGGGAGGCTGGAGCAGCTGGCAGCTCTATCAGCAACGCGAGCAGGCTCAGCAGCAGTTGGCGCAGATGGCCCAGGCTGCCGCCGCGGCGCGTGAGGAGTTGCAACAGAGCAAGAACGCCATCAATCAGCGCCTGCAGGGCTTGCCTACGGCCAATGCCATCGCCGAACAGCACGACCTGCTGGTGAGCCTGCAGGGCGAGCAGCAGCGCCTGGCCCAGAGCCTTGCCGGCCTGCTTGGCAAGAGTCGCGAGGACTGGCGCCTGGCCGAGGCCGAGCACCTGCTGCGCCTGGCCATGCTGCGGATTTCCGCACTGCAGGACGTGGACAGCGCCATCGCGCTGGTGCAAGGCGCCGACGATATCCTGCGTGCGCAGAACGATCCGCAGGCCTTCGCTGCCCGTGGTGAGCTGATCAAGGTTCTGGAGGCCCTGCGCAGCTTGCCGCAGGTCGACCGCAGCGGCTTGTTCCTGCAATTGGCGGCTCTGCGCGGGCAACTCGATCAGTTGCAGATGCTAACGCCCGAATACATCCTGCCGGCTGATGCACCCAGCATTGCCAGCGCCAGCGATGGCAGCCGCTGGGATGAGCTGTGGCAGCAGCTGTCGCGCTATGTGCGCCTCGACCTGCATGCCGATCAGGATGTCCGCCCGCTACTGGCCGGGCAGAGCCTGGCACAGGTGCGCCTGACCCTGGCGCTGGCCCTGGAACAGGCCCAGTGGGGTGCACTCAATGGTGAAGCGGAGGTCTATCGTCAGGCCCTGGCGGCGGCGAGCGATGTACTGGAGACCTATTTCGATCGCGACAATCAGGCCGTGCAGCGCATGCAGGCGCGCATTGGTGAGCTGAGCGGCCAGTCGGTGGTGGCTGGCATGCCCCCGCTGGATGAGGCGCTGCGCAGCGTGCAGGCCTACCTCAAGCAGCGCGAAAACAGTGAGCGCCTGCCGCCAGTAGCCGAGGAGGGCGACCAATGATCCGGGTCGTGCTGTCGCTGGTGGCAGTGGTGGTGGTTGCCACGCTGCTCGGTCTGGCGATTCAGGCGCACAGCGGCTATGTGCTGATCGCCTGGAAAGGGCTGCGCTACGAGTCCAGCCTGTGGGTGTTTGTGTTGTTGATCGCGCTGCTGTGGCTGGCCGTGCGTCTGCTGCGCTGGCTGTGGCGAGGCATGCGCTTTTCCGGGGGTGTGCTCAATCCCTGGTCGCGGCGTAACCATGGCAAGCGCGCGCAACTGGCCGCCGACAAAGGGCTGCTGGATCTGCTCGAAGGCCGCTGGGATCGCGCTGTGCGCCATCTGCAGCGCGCTGCCGAAGGCGAGCGGCAGCCGCTGATGCATTACCTGGGGGCGGCTCGTGCTGCGCACAAGCTGGGGCAGTACGAAGAGAGCGAAGCGTTGCTCGAGCGCGCCCTGCAGCGCCAGCCGCAGGCCGAGCTGGCTATCGCCCTGACGCATGCCGATCTGCAGAAGAGCCGTGGCGACCTGGATGGCGCGCTGACCACCTTGCAGGCCATGCGCGAGCGTCATCCACAGCACCGCCAGGTACTGCGTCAGCTGTACCAGCTGCGCTTGGTCCGTGCGGAGTGGGCGGAGCTGGTGCAGTTACTGCCGGAGCTGCGCAAGGCCAAGGTGCTCGAAGGCGAAGAGCTGAGCGCGCTGGAGCTGCAGGTCTGGTCTGCGCGCCTGCAGGCTGCCGGTGAGCAGGGGCTTGACCAGGGTGAGGCAGCCCTGCAGCCGCTGACGGCGACCTGGCAGCAGTTGTCCGCCAGTCAGCGGCAGTCCGCCGAGCTGATCGCGGTCTATGCCGAGCAGCTGATGGCCTTGGGCGCCCCGGAAGAAGCCGAGGAAGTACTGCGCAAGGCGCTCAAGCGAGGCTATGACCCGCGCCTGATCCGTCTCTATGGTCTGCTCCGTGGGCGTGACCCGGCGCGCCAGCTGCAAGTGGCCGAGGAGCTGCTCAAGCAGCACCCGCAGGATGCCATGTTGCTGCTTAGCCTTGGGCGCCTGTGCCTGATCAATGGGTTGTGGGGCAAGGCCCGTGAGTACTTCGAGATCAGTCTGGAGTTCGAGCGCAGTGCTGAGGCCTGCGCTGAGCTGGCCCGTCTGCTGGCCAGCCAGGGTGAGGTCGAGCGTAGTAACCAATTGCTGTACGAGGTGTTGGTGCAGCAGGGGCAGCGCTTGCCGAGCCTGCCGCAACCTGCCGTATGAGGCGACCTGCGGCAGCCTGTCTCTGACCGGCTGCCGCGCGGCGCCTTGAAAGGCCGCTCAGCTTTCCTCTACCGTAGGCGCCTTTCTCGCCCCCGCAACGGAGTTCTCATGGCGCTGGCCAATCCGCGTTCGCTGTTCCTGCTCGCTTTTCTAGGCTGCCTGGCTCTGATGGGCGGTGCGCTGTATCTGGAACATGGGGTGGGGCTGAGTCCCTGTCCGCTGTGCATAGTGCAGCGGGTTTTTGTCATCCTCTTCGGCCTGGTCTGTCTGGTCGCTGCCCTCCACGCACCGCAGCGTACCGGGCGGCGTGTCTACAGCGTGCTGGCCTTGTTGTTCGCCATCGGTGGTGGCGCCACCGCGGCGCGCCAGGTCTGGCTGCAGAGCGTGCCCCCCGAGCAGCTGGAAGCCTGTCTACCGAGCCTGGAATTCATGATGGAAGCCCTGCCGCTGCAGGACATCGTCAGCCTGGTATTCCATGGCACCGCCGATTGCGCGGAAGTCACCTGGACCCTGTTCGGCCTCAGTCTGCCAGAGTGGAGCCTGCTGGCTTTCGTCGGCATGGGGCTGTTCGCGCTATTCCAGTTGCTGCGCCGGCGCTGATTGCGGTGTGACACTTTTCCCGATCAGCATGACTTGATGCCCGCGCCGAGTGGGCATACTCTGGCCCAACGCTTCGCCAGTAAACCGGCGAGTCGTTCCCCGAGAACCCGCGAGCTGACAATAAAATGTCTCGGGGCTGGCGTATTCAGCATTCACCAGTAGGGAAGTGAGGACATCATGCTCGAGACCTGCCAGAACGCCCAGGAGCGCTGGGGTGGAGTGCACCAGTTGATCGACCGCTGGCTGCAGGAACGTCATGAACTGGTCAGCGCCTTTGTCGCGCTGAACGATGCACCACAGGCTGTGGCGAATAACTCGGCCGATGTGCAGCGATTCTGCGAGATCCTGGTCGACTACGTCTCGGCCGGGCACTTCGAGGTTTACGAACAGCTCAATGGCGAGGCCAAGGCCTTCGGCGATCAGCGCGGCCTGGAACTGGCCAAGCAGATCTATCCGCGGATCGAGGCCATCACTGAAGTGGCACTGGCATTCAACGACCGCTGCGACAACGGCGATTGCCGCGATGGTGCTTCGCTCAATGCCGAACTGAAACGTCTCGGGCAACTGCTGCATGAGCGCTTCGAGCTGGAAGACTGTCTGATCGAAGTGCTGCACAACTCTCATCAGCAAGCAGCGGCCACGCCACTGTGATGCCTTTACTGAGCCCGTTCTCTGGAATGGGCTCAGGTCACTGCAAGCATTTCTTCTAACGCGTTAGCGTGCCACTGCCTTTTCGGACTGGTGTATCGCCTGCCTGCGCGTGTCCGGCCTCATCGGTTCAGGTCGGTTGATGCGCTCGTGGCGAGGTGGCTAGCGACCGGTGATTCGGGCGTCTAGTATGGGGTCACCAACGTCCGTTAGGAGGCACATCATGCCGGCCAACAACAAGAAGTCCGTTACTACCCCTTTGCACCTGCTGCAGCAACTTTCCCACAGCCTGCTTGAACATCTGGAAAAGGCCTGTGCTCAGGCGCTGACCGATGCGGAGCAGATGCTCGCCAAGTTGGAAAAGCAGCGTGGCAAGGCTCAGGAAAAACTGCACGAGGCGCGCGCCAAGCTGCAGGACGCTGCCAAAGCCGGTAAGGCCAAGGCGCAGCAGAAGGCCAAGGCGACTGCCAACGAGTTGGAAGAATTGCTGGAAGGTCTGAAAGAGCGCCAGAGCGAAACCCGCAGCTACATCGCACAACTCAAGCGCGATGCTCAGGAAAGCCTGAAGCTGGCCCAGGGCGTGGGCAAGGTGCGCGAGGCTGCGAGCAAGGCTCTCGACAACCGCGCCGCCAAGCCGGCGGAAAAACCGGTCAAGAAGGTGGCCGCCAAGCCGGTAGCGAAGACCCCTGCGGCTAGGTCGGTGGCCAAGGCCGTTGCTAAGCCAGCAGCCAAGAAACCGGCAGCAAAACCAGCCGCCAAGCCGGTCGCGAGCAAGGCTGCCAGTGCCGCCAAACCGGCTGCGAAACCGGCCGCCAAACCTGCTGCTAAAAAAGCGGCTGCACCGGCCAAACCGGCTGCCAAACCCGCCGCGAGAGCCGCCAGCAAACCCGCAGCCAAGCCGGCCACCCAGGCAGCGGCGAAGCCTGTCGCCGCCAAGCCGGCGGCAGCCAAAGCTCCGGCCAAACCTGCTGCCAAGGCGCCCGCCAAGTCAGCAGCTAAACCCGCAACCAAGCCTGCAGCCAAGGCCCCCGCCAAGCCTGTCGTCAAGCCGGCAGCCGCCAAGGCACCGTCTAAGCCAGCGGCGGCTAAAGCGCCGGTCAAGCCCGCTGCCAAGCCAGCAGCTAAACCTGTTGCGAAGAAGCCGGCTGCCAAGCCAGCTGCCGCCCCGGTGACTGCTGCGCCGACGCCAGCACCTGCAGCACCTGCAGCCGCATCGTCCAGCGGCAATGGCAGCACCCCGCCGAACGCTTAAAGGTCGCTAGCGGCGGCGCGCAGCTCCTGTTGTGCGTCGCCGTCCTGGCAGAGTTGAGCCAGCCAGCGGCTTTTCTGGCCTGTTTCCGCAGCAGGCCAGCGTCGCGTCAAATCTTCCAATCGCTCCAGCAGCTCGCGCTCGGCGGCCAGCTCAGTGGTCTTGAGCTGTTCGCGCAGCTGCGCCAGCACCGGGTCAACTTTGGCCCTGTCGCGCCAGCGCTGGCGTAATTCGCGTAGCGGCTGCACCACGTCTCCTTGCCAGGCCTGGCTGATGCCCTGCAGTTGTTGCAGCCGTGCGGGGCTGCAGGCGATGCGCCGCCGCTCCAGCCACAGTGCGCAGAGCAGCAGGCATACATCCTGGCCTTGTTGCTGCAGGCGCAGGCAGGTGGCCTCGACCCCTGGGCGGGCGTAACAGGTGCAGGCGAAACTCCATAGATCAGACGGCATGCGGCGCTCCTGGCGAAGCTGGTAGACTCCGCCGCCATTATGATCCGACTCCAGAACCTCACTCTACAGCGTGGTCCGCAACGCCTGCTCGAAGGCGCCGAGCTGACCCTGCACGCCGGCCATAAAGCCGGTCTGATCGGCGCCAACGGTGCCGGCAAATCCAGCCTGTTCGCCCTGCTGCGTGGCGAAATCGGCCCCGACGCCGGCGATTGCAGCCTGCCACCCGACTGGCGTATTGCCCATATGCGTCAGGAGGTCGACACCCTCGAGCGCCTGGCGGTGGACTACGTGCTCGACGGTGACACGCACCTGCGCCAGGTGCAGCGCGACCTGGCGGCTGCCGAGGCGGCGCACGATGGTAGTGCCATCGCCCGCCTGCACAGCGATCTGGACAGCGCCGATGGCTATACCGCCGATGCCCGTGCGCGCAAGCTGCTGGCCGGCCTCGGTTTTACCAGTGAGCAGATGGACAAGCGTGTCGGCGACTTCTCGGGTGGCTGGCGTATGCGCCTGAACCTGGCGCAGGCGCTGATGTGTCCCTCCGACCTGCTGCTGCTCGACGAGCCCACCAACCACCTCGACCTCGACGCCATCCTCTGGCTGGAGGAGTGGCTGAAGAGCTACCCCGGCACCCTGCTGCTGATTTCACACGACCGCGATTTTCTCGATGCCGTGGTCGACCATGTGGCGCATCTGGAACAGCAGAAACTCACGCTCTACCGTGGCGGTTATTCGGCTTTCGAGCGTACCCGTGCCGAGCGTCTGGCCCAGCAGCAGCAGGCCTATGAGCAGCAGCAGGCACAGCGCGCGCACATGGAAAAATACATCGCCCGCTTCAAGGCCCAGGCCACCAAGGCCCGTCAGGCACAGAGTCGGATCAAGGCCCTGGAGCGCCTGGAAGAGCTGGCGCCGGCGCATGTCGATTCGCCGTTCGACTTCGTTTTCCGCGAGGCCGACAAGATCTCCAGCCCGTTGCTCGACCTGTCCGACGCTCAGCTGGGCTATGGCGACAAGGCGGTCTTGCAGCAGGTCAAGCTGCAACTGGCGCCGGGGGCGCGCATCGGCCTGCTCGGCCCTAACGGCGCCGGCAAGTCGACCCTGATCAAGACCCTGTCCGGCGAGCTGGTACCGCTGTCCGGGCGTCTGGCGCGCGGTGAGAATCTCGCCATCGGCTATTTCGCCCAGCACCAGCTCGACTCGCTGGACGCCAAGGCCAGCCCGCTGCTGCATCTGCAGCGCATTGCACCGGGCGAGCGCGAGCAGACACTGCGCGACTTTCTCGGCGGCTTCGATTTTCGCGGCGCCCGTTGCGACGAGGCGGTGCAGAACTTCTCCGGCGGTGAGAAGGCGCGCCTGGCGCTCGCCCTGATCGCCTGGCAGAAGCCCAATCTGCTGCTGCTCGACGAACCGACCAACCACCTCGACCTGGAGATGCGCCTGGCCCTGACCATGGCCCTGCAGGAATTTTCCGGTGCCGTGCTGGTGGTGTCCCACGATCGTCATCTGCTCAAGAGCACCACCGACGAGTTCCTCCTGGTCGCCGATGGGCGTATCCAGCCATTCGATGGCGACCTCGACGACTATGCCCGCTGGTTGGTGGACTTCCGTGCCCGCCAGCAGCCGCAGGCCGCGGTTGCGCCAGCGGGCGACAAGACCGACAAGCGCGCGCAGCGTCAGGCCGCCGCTGCCCTGCGCCAGCAACTGGCGCCGCACCGGCGCGAGGCGGAAAAGCTGGAGAAGGAACTGGGCAAGCTGCATGAGCAGTTGGCGCAGGTCGAGGAGCGTCTGGGCGACAGCGCGCTGTATGACGCTGCGCGCAAGGACGAGTTGCGTGATCTGCTGGCCGAACAGGCCCGCCTGAAGGGTCGTGAGGGCGACCTGGAAGAGCGCTGGATGACCGCGCTGGAGCATCTGGAAAGCCTGGAGCAGCAACTGGCACAGGCGGACTGAGCATCACTGGATCGCAGGCATGAGCCTGCAAAGAGGCTCTTCGACTAGGCCGAATCTGACCGAGGGGTTAGGCTAGGCAACCATCTCTCTGAGGTATCGCGGCATGACTCTGGAAACCTGGCTCGCTTTCTTCGTCGCCTGTTGGGTGATCAGCCTGTCACCGGGGGCAGGAGCAATTGCCTCCATGTCCTGTGGCCTGCAGTACGGCTTCTGGCGCGGCTACTGGAATGCCATTGGCCTGCAGTTGGCCCTGCTGATGCAGATCGCCGTGGTCGCCGCCGGTCTGGGAGCTGTGCTGGCCACCTCGGAGCTGGCGTTCAGCCTGATCAAATGGTTCGGCGTGGCCTATCTGGTCTACCTTGGCTGGAGGCAGTGGGTCGCCGTTCCTGGCCAGATCGCTGCCGGCGAGGGTGAGCGCCCACTGGGGCGGCCGCTGACCCTGGTGTTGCGCGGCTTTCTGGTCAATGCCAGCAACCCCAAGGCGATCATCTTCATTCTGGCGGTGCTGCCGCAGTTCCTCGATCCCAAGGCGCCGCTGCTGGTGCAGTACCTGCTGATGGCGGCAACCATGGTGGCCGTCGACCTGCTGGTGATGGCCGGCTATACCGGCCTGGCCGCGCGAGTGCTGCGGGCATTGCGTTCGCCGCGTCAGCAGCGGCTGCTCAATCGCACCTTCGGCGGCTTGTTCATGGCCGCTGCCGCGCTGTTGGCCATGGTGCGACGTACGCCAGCCTGAGAGCGCGAAAAGTTCCCAGGCCGATCCCGAACAGACTGTTCGGCAGATTGTTACCAGGTGTTTCAGGTTTTCCTTGAGCTGAACCGTTAGGAAGGTAACAATTAATGCCACCCATTCTTGTTTGGGATTGATTGATGTCTGTCATGCGCTCTTCCCTGTCCTGGCTGTTTCTCCCCCTGTTCGCCCTGCTCAGCCTGTCGGTCATGGCCGAGCCGGAGGGGGCTGCCCAGGCCCTGCACCTGCTTAGTTACGTGGCCGCCGATTACCCGGCAACCGTCGCCTCGGGCGAGGTGATCGACAGCGGCGAGTACGCCGAACAGCTGGAGTTCCTCGCTGTGCTGCAAGGTCTGGTGGTGGCCCTGCCGGCCAAGGCGGGGCGTGATGAGCTGGCCAGCGGTGTCGAAGCGCTGCGTCTAGCGGTGCAACAGCGCCAGCCTGGTCAGCAGGTCGCCGATGCGGCGCGCCAGCTGGGTGGGCAGTTGGTGCAGCTGTACCGGCTGAGCCTGACGCCAGCCATCACGCCGGACCCGGCGCGTGGCGCGCCGCTGTTCGCCCAGCACTGCGCCATTTGCCATGGCGACAGGGGCGCTGGCGACGGCCCGGCAGGGCTGGGCCTGGAGCCGCCGCCGGCAAACCTGCGCGATGCATCACGGCTCGATCGGCTGAGCCTGTATGACCTGTACAACACGGTGGGGCTGGGCATCGAAGGCACCGATATGCCGGCTTTCGCCGACCAGCTGGATGAGCGTCAGCGCTGGGATCTGGCCAGCTACATTGCCGGGTTCAGCGCCAAGTCCCGCAGCAGTGCTGCCCCCTTCAGCCTGGCTGAGCTGGCCGGCAAGACACCGGTTGAAGTGGCGGCCGAGGGTGGTGATGCAACGGCATTCCGTGCCCAGCGTGCCAAGCCGCCGCTGCAGCAGCGTGGCCCCCAAGAGCTGATCGACTACACCCGCAGCACCCTGGAGCGCAGCCTGCAGGCCTACCGCGAGGGCAACCACGAACAGGCGTATGACCTGTCGGTGGGCGCCTATCTGGAGGGGTTCGAGCTGGTGGAAAGTGCCCTCGACAACCTCGATGCCGGCCAGCGCAAGACCACCGAGCGTGCCCTGATGGCCTACCGCCAGGCGGTACAGGACGGTGCCAGCATCGCCCAGGCAGCGCAGGCGTTGGAGCTGGCCAAGCGTGAGCTGGGCAAGTCGGCCGAGCTGCTCGGCTCCGGCGCGATGAATGCGTCGCTGACCTTTGTTTCCAGTTTGCTGATCCTCCTGCGTGAAGGTCTGGAAGCGATTCTGGTGCTGGCGGCGATCCTCGCTTTCCTGCGCAACACCGGCCAGCAGCAGGCGGTGCGCAGTGTGCACGTCGGCTGGGGGGTGGCGATCGTGGCCGGCTTCGGCACCTGGGCGCTGGCCGCCTACCTGATTGATGTCAGCGGTGCCCAGCGCGAGTTGCTCGAAGGCGCGACCGCGCTGTTCGCCAGTGTGATGGTGCTGTGGCTCGGCGTGTGGATGCACGACCGCCGCCACGCCGCCGTCTGGCAGGACTACATCAAGAGCAGCCTGGTCGGCGGCGGCGGTCGCTTCGGCTTCGCCGTACTGGCCTTCTTCTCGGTCTATCGCGAGCTGTTCGAAGTCATCCTGTTCTATGAAACCCTCTGGCTGCAGGCCGGTGCAGATGGCCACGGCATGGTGATCGCCGGTGCAGGCGCCGCGCTGCTGCTGTTGCTGGGGTTGGCCTGGGTGATCCTGCGGGGCTCGCGCAAGCTGCCGTTGACGACATTCTTCAGCGCCAACGCTGTACTGCTTTGCGTGCTCTCGGTGGTCTTCGCCGGGCATGGCGTGGCCGCGCTGCAAGAGGCGGGCGTGCTCGGCACCCGGCCGGTGGCCTTCTTCGAGTTCGATTGGCTGGGTATCCATCCGGACGCCTACAGCCTCTCGGCGCAGGCGCTGTCGCTGCTGGCCATCACGGTACTCTATGGGCGCAGTTGGCTAAGTGAGCGGCGCCGCCTGATGGAGGCCAAATGAGCGAGCGGGGCATGCGGGTGTGGATCGATGCCGACGCCTGCCCGCGCCTGGCGCGCGATCAGGTGGTGAAATTCGCCCTCAAGCGTGGCTTCGAGGTGGTGCTGGTGGCGGGCCAGGCCGTGGCCCGCCCCAACTTCGCCTGCGTGAAGCTGGTCGTCGTGCCCAGCGGCCCGGACGCGGCCGACGATCATCTGGTCGAGCATGCCGTGCCCGGTGAGCTGGTGATCTGCAGCGACATCCCGCTGGCCGACCGTCTGATCAAGAAGGGAGTGGCCGCCCTTGACCCGCGCGGGCGCGAGTTCGACGAGCGCAACATGGGCGACAAGCTGGCCACCCGTAACCTGTTCGCCGACCTGCGCGAGCAGGGGCAGATGGGTGGCGGTCAGGCGGCTTACTCGGACAAGGATCGCCAGGCCTTCGCCAACTCGCTGGATCGCATCCTGACCCGTCTGATGAAGTAGCCCGGATGTAATCCGGGGATGGCGCTGCCTGCTTCCCGGATTGCATCCGGGCTACTCAAGTGGGGCCTCCGCGTATCAGTCGCACAGATACCCATCGCCCGCCAGCGACGGGTTAGCCGCACAGGTAGGTGCCGGTGCCCACGGCCACCAGCACATCATCCTCGTTGTGCAGTTCGCTGCGCACCACCGCGACCTTGTTGCCGGAACGCAGCAGCACGGCGGTGGCGGTGAAGACCTGGCCGCGGCCCGGGCGCAGGTAGTCGATGCGCAGGTCGATGGTGCCCAGCTTGGACAGGCGCTGCATGCGCTCGGCCTGGCTCAGGTGCTGGTGCTTGTCGAAGGCGCCGATCAGCGCCATGGCGCCGCCGGCAACGTCCAGAATCGAGGAAATCACCCCACCATGGAGGATGCCCTGGGTGAAGTTGCCGATCAGCTCCGGTTTCATCGGCAGATCCATCACCACCCGCTCGCCGCTCAGCTCGACGATGCGAATGCCCAGGGCCTGGTTGAACGGGATGCGCTGGAAAAAGCTTTCCACACCCTGGCGTTGTTCTTCGGAGAGTTGAAAGACGGACTGGCTCATGAGGGATTCCGGCGCTGCAGATGCCGCCAAGCTGCCGTAATCGCAATGGCTTGGCCAGTATCGGGGCAGGGCTGCCCCGAGGTTTGGCCGGATTGGCGTCGGCTGCCAGCGAAACGGCGCCGCTGTGTCGTTGACCCTCGCGGCGCTCAACCCAGGCGAGGGCCACGCATCAGTGCGGGTGGGCCAGCTCCAGCACCCGGTCGACCAGCTTGTTGATGCCGGACGCGGCCTCTGCGATGGATTGCGCCAGCATGTAGGCCGGGGTGCTCACCAGCTTGCGCGCCTCATCCTCGACGATGTCTTCGACGGTGCATTCGACATGCTGGCCGCCCATGGCGACCAGGGCTTCGGCGGCCGGATCGTCTTCGGCGCCCAGGGTGCAACTGACGCCTTCGCCAAAGATCTTCACCGCCAGGGCCGGAGCGATGCAGATCAGCCCGATCGGCTTGCCGGCCTGAACGAAGGCCTGGGTCGCCGCCAATACATCGGGCTGCACGCTGCAGCCCGCGCCTTCGACGGCGAAGCTGGAGAGGTTCTTGGCCACGCCGAAACCGCCGGGCAGGATCAACGCATCGAACTTGTCGACCTGCAGCTCGCGCACGTCGGCCACATCGCCGCGGGCGATACGTGCCGCCTCGGTCAGGACGTTGCGGCTTTCCGGCATTTCCTCGCCGGTGAGGTGGTTGATCACGTGCATCTGCGCGATGTTCGGTGCAAAGCACTGCACCTGGGCGCCGCGCTGATCCAGGCGCAGCAGGGTGATCACGCTTTCGTGGATTTCCGCGCCGTCATAGACGCCACAGCCGGAGAGGATGACTGCGACTCTTTTGTGCATGCTGTTCTCCAAGGAATAGTCGGGGATGTGCTGGCGAGTTTGACTCGCCGGCCCAGGCGCCGTCGAGTGTCGCCAAATGTCGCCCAGGCTGGCATTGGCTGTCGCGAGCGAGGGGCAGGGCGGGTCTAGGATCAGCATAGGTCAAGCCAAGCCGTACCGAACCATGAACCTGATCCTGCTCGCCGTCCCTTTTTTCTTTCTGCTGATTGCAGCCGAACTGCTGGCGGATCGCTGGCGTGGCCTCAGCAGCTACCGGCTGGCCGACTCGCTGAACAGCCTCAGCGCCGGCGTGCTGTCCCAGGCCAGCGGACTGCTGAGCAAGGCCATAGTCGTGCTCGGCTATGCCTTCGCCTACGAGCACCTGCATCTGTTCGAACTGTCTGACGAGCTCTGGGTCTGGGTGCTGGCCTTCGTGCTCTATGACCTTTGCTACTACTGGAGCCATCGCATCGGCCATGAGCGCAATCTGTTCTGGGCTTCCCATGTGGTGCACCACCAGAGCGAGGAGTACAACCTCACCACGGCGTTGCGCCAGACCAGTACCGGCTTCCTGCTGAGCTGGATCTTCTACCTGCCCATGGCCGTGCTGGGCATTCCGCCACTGGTGTTCGTCAGCGTGGCGGCGCTCAACCTGCTGTACCAGTTCTGGGTGCACACCCGCCATGTGCCCAAGCTGGGCTGGTACGAGTGGTTCTTCGTCACGCCGTCCAATCATCGGGTGCACCATGCGCAGAATCCTGTCTACATGGATCGCAATTACGGCGGCGTGTTCATTGTCTGGGACCGCCTGTTCGGCAGCTTTCAGGAAGAGCTGGACGAGGAGCCGGTCGTGTTTGGCGTGACCGTGCCGCTGCAGAGCTGGAACCCGCTGTGGGCCAACGTGCAGTTCTACGTGCAGCTGTGGCAGGACGCGGTGCGTGCCGGTTCCTGGTGGGACAAGCTGCGCATCTGGTTCATGCCCACCGGCTGGCGACCGGCCGATGTGGCGGCGCGCTACCCCATGGCCAAGCAGGACCTGAGCCGCTTCCGCAAGTTCGAGGTGCCGCTGGCGCGGCGGCACAAGGTCTATGCCGCGCTGCAGTTCGCCAGCTACGTGCTGGGCGTCAGCGGCCTGCTGGCAGTGGCGGAGCAGCAGAGTATTGCGGTGCTGGCGGGGGCCTGGTTGTGGGTGGCTTTTGGCCTCTACTGCATTGGTGCCTGGCTGGAGAGCCGGCCATTCGCCCGCTGGCTGGAACTGTTGCGCCTGGCCAGCAACCCGCTGGCGCTGCTCTGGGCCCAGCAGGTCGGTTTGCTGGCAGGTGGCGCGACTGGCTGGTTGCTGCTGGCGGTCTGGAGTCTGGTCAGCCTGATCTGGCTGTTCTGGCCGATGTCGCGTACCCGTCAGGCGATCTGAACCGGCACGGAACTGCGGCTCGCCGTCGCAGTCTGGGTGTGGCAGTCATTATTTGGTCATAATGGCCAGGTATTACTGTCACACTCGCCCGCCGTGCGGGTTCTGGAGTCCGTCGTGAGCTTTGCCAACCGTCTGTTCCCCGCCACTCGCCTGCGTCGTAATCGCCGTGACGAGTTCTCTCGCCGCCTGGTACGCGAACACGTACTCACCACCAATGACCTGATCCTGCCGGTGTTCGTCCTCGATGGCGAGAACCGCCGCGAAGCCGTGCCGTCGATGCCGGGCGTCGAGCGCCTGTCCATCGACCTGCTGCTTGCCGAGGCCGAGCGCTGGGTCGAGCTGGGCATTCCGGCGCTGGCGCTGTTCCCGGTCACCCCGCTGGAGAAGAAGTCGCTGGATGGCAGCGAGGCCTGGAATCCGGACGGCATCGCCCAGCGCGCCATTCGCGCCCTGCGCGCCAAGTTCCCTGAGCTGGGCGTGATCAGCGACGTGGCCCTGGACCCCTTCACCACCCATGGCCAGGACGGCATTCTCGACGACGATGGCTACGTGATGAACGATGTCACCGTCGATGCCCTGGTCAAGCAGGCGCTGTCGCATGCCGAAGCCGGTGCCCAGGTGGTGGCGCCGTCGGACATGATGGACGGGCGCATCCAGGCGATTCGCGAGGCGCTGGAGCTGGCCGAACACGTCAACGTGCGCATCATGGCCTACTCTGCCAAGTACGCCAGCGCCTACTACGGTCCGTTCCGCGATGCAGTGGGCTCGGCCGCCAACCTGGGCAAGGCCAACAAGGCCAGCTACCAGATGGACCCGGCCAACGGCGACGAGGCGTTGCACGAGGTGGCGGCGGATCTGGCCGAAGGCGCCGACATGGTCATGGTCAAGCCGGGCATGCCCTATCTGGATATCGTCTGGCGGGTGAAAGAGGCCTACAAGGTGCCGACCTTTGCCTACCAGGTCAGTGGCGAGTACGCCATGCACATGGCCGCCATCCAAAACGGCTGGCTGTCGGAGGCAGTGATCCTCGAATCGCTGACCGCCTTCAAACGCGCGGGTGCCGATGGCATCCTCACCTACTTCGCCGTGCGTGCGGCTGAACTGATCAAAGAGGGGCGCTGAGGCCCCCAGGAAACTTGCGATGAATACCGAGGGATTGAGCAAAACCGACCTGCAACAAGCTGCCGAGCAAGCGCTGCCGGTCGAGGTCGTGGTCGAGCAGCCGGCGCCGGAGCCCGAGCCGGCCCCCGCGCCGCCGGCACCGATTCCGGGAGTGGACGACAGCTCCCTGTACATTCATCGCGAGCTATCCCAGCTGCAGTTCAACATCCGCGTGCTGGAACAGGCGCTGGATGAGTCCTACCCGCTGCTGGAGCGGCTCAAGTTTCTGCTGATCTTCTCCAGCAACCTCGACGAATTCTTCGAGATCCGCGTCGCCGGCCTGAAGAAGCAGATCAACTTCGCCCGCGAGCAGGCCGGCGCCGATGGCCTGCTGCCGAGCCAGGCGCTGGCGCGGATTTCCGACATCGCCCACGAGCAGGTCGAGCGCCAGTACGCGCTGCTCAATGACGTGCTGCTGCCCGCGCTGGCCAAGCACCAGATCAACTTCATTCGCCGGCGTTACTGGACCGCCAAGCTGAAGGCCTGGGTGCGTCGCTACTTCCGCGACGAAATCGCACCGATCATCACCCCGATCGGCCTCGACCCGACGCACCCCTTCCCGCTGCTGGTGAACAAGAGCCTGAACTTCATCGTCGAGCTGGAGGGCGTCGACGCCTTCGGCCGCGACTCGGGCCTGGCGATCATCCCGGCGCCGCGCCTGTTGCCGCGCATCATCAAGGTGCCGGAGGAGATTGGTGGGGCAGGGGACAACTACGTGTTCCTCTCCTCGATGATTCATGCCCACGCCGATGACCTGTTCCAAGGCATGAAGGTCAAGGGCTGCTACCAGTTCCGCCTGACCCGTAACGCCGACCTGTCGGTCGATACCGAGGATGTCGAAGACCTCGCCCGCGCCCTGCGCGGCGAGCTGTTCAGCCGCCGTTACGGCGATGCGGTACGCCTGGAGGTGGTGGACACCTGCCCGAAACACCTGAGTGATCAGTTGCTCAAGCAGTTCAACCTGGGTGAAAGCGAGCTGTATCGGGTCAATGGCCCGGTCAATCTGACCCGTCTGTTCAGCATCACCGGCCTGGAAAGCCATCCGGAACTGCAATACACGCCGTTCACTCCGGTCATCCCCAAGCTGCTGCAGAACAGCGACAACATCTTCAACGTGGTCGGCAAGCAGGACATCCTCCTGCTGCACCCCTTCGAGTCCTTCACGCCGGTGGTCGACCTGCTGCGTCAGGCGGCGAAAGACCCGCACGTGCTGGCGATCAAACAGACCCTGTACCGCTCCGGGGCCAACTCGGAAATCGTCGATGCCCTGGTGGAAGCGGCGCGTAACGGCAAGGAAGTCACCGCGGTGATCGAGCTGCGCGCGCGTTTCGACGAGGAGTCCAACCTGCAGCTGGCCAGTCGCCTGCAACAAGCCGGCGCGGTGGTGATCTACGGCGTGGTCGGCTTCAAGACCCACGCCAAGATGATGCTGATCCTGCGCCGCGAGAACGGCGAGCTGCGCCGCTACGCGCACCTGGGTACCGGCAACTACCACGCCGGCAACGCCAAGCTGTACACCGACTACAGCCTGCTCACCGCCGACGTGGCCTTGGGCGAGGACGTGTCCAAGCTGTTCAACCAGCTGATCGGCATGGGCAAGACCCTGCGCATGAAGAAGCTGCTGCACGCGCCCTTCACCCTGAAGAAGACCCTGCTCGACCTGATCGCCTTCGAGACCCAGCAGGCCAGCGAAGGCAAGCCGGCGCAGATCATGGCCAAGTTCAACTCGCTGACCGACCCCAAGGTCATCCGCGCGCTGTACAAGGCCAGCCAGGCCGGGGTGAAGATCGACCTGGTGGTGCGCGGCATGTGTTGCCTGCGGCCTGGCGTCCCCGGGGTGTCGCACAACATCCAGGTGCGCTCGATCATCGGCCGCTTCCTCGAACACACCCGGGTGTTCTACTTCCTCAATGGCGGCGACGAGAAGATCTATCTGTCCAGCGCCGACTGGATGGAGCGCAACCTCGACAAGCGCGTGGAGACCTGCTTCCCGGTGGAGGGGCGCAAGCTGATCCTGCGGGTGAAGAAGGAGCTGGAAAGCTACCTGAGCGACAACACCCAGGCCTGGGTGCTGCAGCCTGATGGCCGCTACCTGCGTACCAGCCCCAGCGGCAATGCCAACCCGCGCAGTGCCCAGGCGGGCCTGCTGGAGAAGCTGACCACGCCACAGGTGCGCTGAGCGGTCAGGTAAATCGAAAAGCCCCGCTGTTGCGGGGCTTTTTCATAGTCAGCGTACGCTCAGGCTGAAGCCGATACGCGTCAGCCAGGTGGCTTCCTGTTCGAAGTCCGCCTGGGTCAGCGGATTGGCCTCCAGCCAGCCATCGGGGAAGGTCAGATCCAGGCTCTGCGGGCCCACGCTGAACTGCACCTTGGGCATTTCCTGGGTGCCGCGAATGTGGTGGAAGAGGATGGCGAAGCGCAGCAGTACGCACAGGCGCTGCAGCTGAACGCCATCGTCACCGAAGTCGGCGAACTTGTCCTTGGGGATATTGCGGCGGTGGCCGCGTACCAGCAGGGCCAGCATCAGCTGATCCTTGCGCGAGAAGCCGGCCAGGTCGGAGTGCTCGATCAGGTAGGCACCGTGCTTGTGGTACTGGTAGTGGGCGATGTCCAGGCCGATTTCGTGTACCCGCGCGCCCCACTGCAGCAGGTCACGGTGCCAGTCCTCGTCCAGTTTCCAGGCCTCGGCCACTTCCTCCAGGGCTTGCAGGGCCTTGCGCTCGACGCGCTCGGCCTGCTGCAGATCGACGTGGTAGCGCTCCATCAGCGCGCTGAGGGTGCGTTCACGCACGTCCTCGTGGTGATGACGACCGAGCAGGTCATAGAGCACTCCTTCGCGCAGGGCGCCTTCGGAGTGGTCCATGCGCTGCAGGTCGAGGGCATCGAAGATGGCTTCGGCAATGGCCAGGCCGGCGGGGAAGATTTGCCGGCGATCCGGCTTGATGCCGTCGAAATCGATCTTTTCCACATCGCCGAGCTTGAGCAGTTTGCGCTTGAGCCAGGCCAGGCCTTCCGGATTGATCTCGCCATTGCCGAGACCGGCGCCCTTGATTGCCAGGCCGACGGCGCGAATGGTGCCGGAGGCGCCGACCGCTTCCTGCCAACCGAGGCGCTGCAGGCCCTGCTCGATGTTCATCAGTTCCAGGCGCGCGGCCGTGTAGGCCTGGGCGTAGCGCGCCGGAGTGATCTTGCCGTCCTTGAAATAGCGCTGGGTGAAGCTGACGCAGCCCATCTGCAAGCTCTCGCGCAGCAGTGGCTCGAAGCGTTGACCGACGATGAACTCGGTGCTGCCGCCACCGATGTCCGCCACCAGGCGTTTGCCCGGGGTGTCGGCGATGCTGTGCGACACGCCAAGGTAGATCAGGCGTGCTTCTTCACGACCTGAAATGACTTCCACTTCATGGCCGAGCAGTGCGTCGGCGCGGCGGATGAATTCATTGCGGTTACGGGCCTCGCGCAGGGCGTTGGTGCCGACGATGCGCACGGCACCTTGTGGCAGGCCCTGGATCAGTTGGCCGAAGCGGCGCAGGCAGTCCAGGCCGCGCTGCATGGCCTCTTCGCTGAGCATGCGTTCCTCGTCGAGGCCTGCCGCCAGCTGCACCTTTTCTCCTAGCCGCTCGAGGATGCGGATCTCGCCATGATCGGCCTTGGCCAGCACCATGTGGAAACTGTTGGAGCCGAGGTCGATGGCGGCAATCAGGGGGAACTGCTTGTCGGCATTGGGCATGGTTCGGGGGGTCCCTATTCAAAACGCAGGCAGCCTGCCCCTCGCGGGCAAGCACTCCAATTCCTTCATGTTAACCGCCCTGAGCCGGGATGCCGTAGTCTTTCATCGGCGGTATGAAATCCATTGATAGTGAAGGTCAATGGCGAGCGGCTTTCGGTGGGGGCGGATGCGGGCTATCATGGCCGCCAGTTTTTCGCTTCCGCACCCGGAGACTATTCATGAGCGAGTTCATCACCAACGTCAGCGACAGCAGCTTCGAAGACGACGTGATCAAGGCCGACGGTCCGGTCCTGGTCGACTACTGGGCCGAATGGTGCGGTCCGTGCAAGATGATTGCACCGGTTCTGGACGAGATCGCCCAGACCTACCAGGGCAAACTGAAGGTGTGCAAGCTGAACATCGACGAAAACCAGGAAACCCCGCCGAAGTATGGTGTGCGTGGTATCCCGACCCTGATGCTGTTCAAGAACGGCAATGTCGAAGCCACCAAGGTCGGCGCCCTGTCCAAGTCGCAGCTGGCTGCCTTCCTCGACGCCAACATCTGAGGCGTTGCGCAAAAGCCCCGCTAGTCGCGGGGCTTTTTTCTGGGCGCGGGGTGGACGTCGCGCTAAACCCGGTGTTACATTCGGGCCTGCAATGGGTTCCCCGTTGCCTCTCACGCCGTCGCCGACGCACTCTTCCTGATAAGACCGAGCGATCCAGTCGCCTTCCTCGCGGCGCGGCCAGCTAAGCCCAAGTGCTTTTCCTCCCTCCTCTCATTTCTACGTCATTCCTATGAATCTGACCGAACTCAAGCAAAAGCCGATTGCCGAACTGCTGGATATGGCCGACCAGGCTGGTCTGGAAAACATGGCCCGTTCGCGCAAGCAGGACATCATCTTCGCCCTGCTGAAAAAGCACGCGAAAAGCGGTGAAGAGATTTCCGGCGACGGCGTGCTGGAGATCCTCCAGGACGGTTTCGGCTTCCTGCGCAGCGCGGACTCCTCCTACCTGGCCGGGCCGGACGACATCTATGTATCGCCCAGCCAGATCCGCCGTTTCAACCTGCGTACCGGTGACACCATCGTCGGCAAGATCCGCCCGCCGAAAGAAGGCGAGCGCTACTTCGCCCTGCTCAAGGTCGACAGCATCAACTTCGACCGCCCGGAAAACGCCAAGAACAAGATCCTGTTCGAGAACCTGACGCCGTTGTTCCCCAACGAGCGCCTGACCATGGAGGCCGGCAACGGCTCCACCGAGGACATCACAGGTCGCGTGATCGACCTCTGCGCGCCGATCGGCAAGGGCCAGCGTGGCCTGATCGTCGCCCCGCCGAAAGCGGGCAAGACCATCATGCTGCAGAACATCGCGGCCAACATCGCGCGCAACAACCCCGAGTGCTACCTGATCGTCCTGCTGATCGACGAGCGCCCGGAAGAAGTGACCGAGATGCAGCGCACCGTGCGCGGCGAAGTGGTCGCCTCCACCTTCGACGAGCCGCCGACCCGTCACGTGCAGGTTGCCGAAATGGTGATCGAGAAGGCCAAGCGCCTGGTCGAGCACAAGAAGGATGTGGTCATCCTGCTCGACTCCATCACCCGCCTGGCGCGTGCCTACAACACCGTGATCCCGAGCTCCGGCAAGGTCCTCACCGGTGGTGTCGATGCCCACGCCCTGGAGAAGCCCAAGCGCTTCTTCGGTGCCGCCCGTAACATCGAGGAAGGCGGCAGCCTGACCATCCTCGCCACCGCGCTGGTGGAAACCGGCTCGAAGATGGACGAGGTGATCTACGAGGAGTTCAAGGGCACCGGCAACATGGAGCTGCCGCTTGACCGTCGCATCGCCGAGAAGCGCGTATTTCCGGCCATCAACATCAACAAGTCCGGCACCCGCCGCGAGGAGTTGCTGACCGGCGAGGAAGAGCTCTCGCGCATGTGGATCCTGCGCAAGCTGCTGCACCCGATGGACGAGATCGCCGCCATCGAGTTCCTCATCGACAAGCTGAAGGACACCAAGACCAACGACGAATTCTTCCTCTCCATGAAGCGCAAGTAATTCGAGCGTTGCCACAAAGGCCGGGGAAACCCGGCCTTTGCGTTTCTGTGGCCTTCTGAATAACCCAGTTCGGCGCTAAACTTTGCGCCCCGACCTGTGAGGCCCAAGCATGCAGTACCGCGACCTGCGCGACTTCATCCGCGAGCTGGAAAACCGTGGCGAGCTCAAGCGCATCCAGACCCCGGTCTCTCCCGTGCTGGAAATGACCGAAATTTGCGACCGTACGCTGCGCAAGGGTGGCCCGGCGCTGCTGTTCGAAAAGCCCACCGGCTTCGACGTGCCGGTGCTCGGTAACCTGTTCGGCACGCCCAAGCGCGTGGCCCTCGGCATGGGCGCTGAGGATGTCGGCGAGCTGCGCGAGATCGGCAAGCTGCTGGCCTTCCTCAAGGAGCCGGAGCCACCCAAGGGGCTGAAGGACGCCTGGAGCAAGCTGCCGATCTACAAGAAGGTCATCAGCATGGCGCCCAAGGTGCTCAGGGATGCGCCGTGCCATGAGGTGATCGAGGAGGGCGACGATGTCGACCTGTCCAAGTTGCCGATCCAGCACTGCTGGCCGGGCGACGTGGCGCCGCTGATCACCTGGGGCCTGACCATCACCCGCGGGCCGAACAAGGAGCGGCAGAACCTCGGCATCTACCGCCAGCAGGTGATCGGCCGCAACAAGCTGATCATGCGCTGGCTCAGCCACCGTGGCGGCGCGCTGGATTACCGCGAGTGGTGTCAGAAGCATCCGGGCAAGCCGTATCCGGTGGCCGTGGCCCTGGGGGCGGACCCGGCGACCATCCTCGGTGCGGTGACGCCGGTGCCGGACACTCTTTCCGAATACGCCTTCGCTGGCCTGCTGCGCGGCCATCGTACCGAACTGGTCAAGGCCATCGGCTCCGACCTGCAGGTGCCGGCCAGCGCCGAGATCGTGCTTGAGGGCGTGATCCATCCGGGCGAGACCGCGCCGGAAGGTCCTTACGGCGACCACACCGGCTACTACAACGAGGTCGACACCTTCCCGGTGTTCACCGTCGAGCGCATCACCCGTCGGCGCGAGCCGATCTACCACAGTACCTACACCGGGCGGCCGCCGGATGAGCCGGCAATCCTCGGCGTGGCGCTGAACGAAGTGTTCGTACCCATCCTGCAGAAGCAGTTCCCGGAGATCACCGACTTCTACCTGCCGCCGGAAGGCTGTTCCTACCGCATGGCGGTGGTGACCATGAAGAAGCAGTACCCCGGCCATGCCAAGCGGGTGATGCTCGGCGTGTGGAGCTTCCTGCGCCAGTTCATGTACACCAAGTTCGTCATCGTCACCGACGACGATGTGAACGCCCGCGACTGGAACGACGTGATCTGGGCCATCACCACGCGCATGGACCCCAAGCGCGACACGGTGATGATCGACAACACGCCGATCGACTACCTCGACTTCGCCTCGCCGGTGTCCGGCCTGGGCTCGAAGATGGGTCTGGATGCCACCCACAAATGGCCGGGCGAGACCAGTCGCGAGTGGGGCCGGGTGATCGAGAAGGACCCGGCGGTGACGGCGCGGGTCGACGCGCTGTGGAAAGAGTTGGGCATCGACTGATGAAGGTCACCCTGCAACCCTCTGGCGCCGTACTCGACGTGCACGGTGGCGAGCGCATCCTCGATGCCGCGCGGCGTCTGGGCTACGACTGCCCGCAGAGCTGTCGCAACGGCAACTGCCATATCTGTTCGGCGCTGCTGGTCGAGGGGCGTGTGCTGCAGGCCGGCGCCGAGCTGGATCATGGCGAGTTGTTCACCTGCCTGGCCGAGCCGCTGGAAGACTGCGTGCTGCACTGGGATGGCGTGCTGGCGCCCGGCGAGTTGCCGGTGCGCACCTTCGGTTGCCAGGTGATCGAATGCCTGGATGTGGGCGGTGATGTCTGCCGCGTGCGCCTGCGTGCGCCTGCCGGCAAGGCGCCACGCTATCACGCCGGGCAGTACCTGCTGCTGCAGCGTGACGATGGCGAATGGTCGGCCTTCTCCCTGGCCTCGGCGCCGCATGCCGGGCGTGAGCTGGAGCTGCATATCCTCACCCGCGAGGAGAGTACGCAGCAGTTGGTGGCGCAGTTGCGCCGCACGCCGCTGGTGCGGGTGCAGATGCCGTTCGGTGACACCCACCTGGCCGAGCTGCCGGACGGCCCGCTGGTGCTGATCGCCGCCGGTACCGGCATGGCGCAGATGCACAGCCTGATCGAGCATTGCCGGGCCACCGGTTTCAGCCATCCGCTGCATCTCTACTGGGGCGTGCGCGAGGCCGAGGACTTCTATCAGCTGGAGCATTGGCAGGCGTGGCAGTCGCAGCCTGGCTTGCATCTGCATCAGGTGGTCAGCGAACCAGATGGTTGGCCAGGCCGCAGCGGCATGCTGCACGAGGCTGTGTGCCAGGACTTCGCTGACCTCAAGACCTTGCATGTGTATGCCAGCGGCTCGCCGGCGATGGTCTACGGCACGCTGGATGCGCTGGTCGAGGCGGGTATGGATGCGCACCAGATGCGCGCCGACGTGTTCGCCTACGCGCCTAGGAGCTGAGGGTCCGAACACAACAAGGCCGCCCCCGGGGCGGCCTTGTTCTCTCTCACCGCTCCCAAAGGAAGAGGGGCCCGACAGGGCGGGTGAGGGTGTTACAGGCAGATCGAAGTTGCTCGATGCGCCCTCACCCCTGCCCCTCTCCCGGAGGGAGAGGGATCAGCGCACCTGCACCACCACCTTGCCGACCGCCTTGCGCTGGCCGAGGTAGTCGATCGCTTCGCCACCACGTTCCAGCGGGAAGGTCTGCGATACCAGAGGCTTGAGCTTGCCCTCGGCGTGCCAGGCGAACAGCTGCTGGAAGTTGGCGGCGTTGTCCTGCGGCTGGCGCTGGGCGAAGGAGCCCCAGAACACGCCGATCAGCGCGGCGCCCTTGAGCAGCGGCAGGTTGGCCGGCAGAGCCGGGATGCCGCCGCCGGCGGCGAAGCCGACTACCAGGAAGCGTCCGTTCCAGGCCATGGAGCGGAAGGCTTCCTCGAAGAAGCTGCCGCCGACCGGGTCGTAGATCACGTCCACGCCCTGGCCGTTGGTGAGCTTCTTCAGCTCTTCCTTCAGGCTTTGCTCGCTGTAGTTGATCAGGTGGTCGGCGCCGGCCTTGCGCGCCACGTCCAGCTTCTCGGCGGTGCTGGCGGCGGCAATCACCTTAGCGCCTATGGCCTTGCCGATTTCCACGGCCGCCAGGCCGACACCACCGGAGGCGCCGAGTACCAGCAGGGTTTCGCCCGGCTGCAGGTTGGCGCGTTGTTTCAGGGCGTGCATCGAGGTGCCGTAGGTCATGCCGAAGCCGGCTGCGCTGGTCAGGTCCATGCTTGGCGGTACCGGCAGCACGTTGTAGGCGCCGACCGCCACTTCCTCGGCGAAGCTGCCCCAACCGGTCAGGGCCATGACCCGGTCGCCCGCCTTGAACTGGTTGACCTTCTCGCCGACGGCCTTGACCACGCCAGCGGCTTCACCGCCTGGGGAGAAGGGGAAGGGCGGTTTGAACTGGTACTTGCCTTCGATGATCAGCGTGTCGGGAAAGTTGACCCCGGCGGCGTGTACCTCGATCAGCACTTCATTGGACTTGGGTTGCGGGCTGGCGGTCTCCTCCAGTACCAGGCTGGAGGCCGGGCCGAAGGCTTTGCAGAGCAGGGCTTTCATCGCGGTGTTCCTTGGGTTCGGGGACTGTCCGGCAGTGTAGGTGGCAGGCATACCCGGTCAACGAGCATGGCCCAGTCTGATGCCTGGCCATAAGCGTTGGGCTTGGGTGCGTGCGCCGCTGTGGCTATGCTAGGCGGCATCCGTTACTGAGGAACTGCCCCCGTGAAGAAGACCATTGCCTTGCTGCTGTCCCTGACTCTGCCCTGCCTTGCTTGGGCCAGCGGCGGGGGGGAAGAGGAAAGCGCCGAGCCCAAGGTGGCCTATGTCAGCCTGGTGCCGGCTCTGGTGGGCAATTTCGGCGAAGGCCCCAAGCTGAAGTTCTACAAGGCCGATATCGCCCTGCGCGTCATGGGCAGCGAGGCCGAGGAGAAGGTCGAGCACCACGAGCCGTTGATCCGCAACCAGCTGGTGATGCTGTTCTCCCAGCAGACCGAGGCCAGCATGGCGGACGAGAATGCCAAGGAAATCCTGCGCCAGGAGGCGCTCAAGCAGGTGCAGACGGTGCTTGAGCAGGAGGAGGGCAAGCCGCTGGTCGAGGACTTGCTGTTCAACAACCTGATCATCCAGTAACGCGGGTAAAACCCGCGTCCGCTTTGCCACCGTTGCAGCCGGCGGGGCTACGCCATCTGCGCCAGGGTCTTGCGAAAGCGCGTCAGCGCAGCGAGGAAGAACAGCGTGCCGATACCGGCGATGGCCAGCAGCTGCGGCCAGATGATGGTCAGCCCGGCGCCGCGATAGAGAATGGCCTGGGCCAGGTCGACGAAATGAGTGGTCGGCGCCGCCAGCATGATCTGCTGCACCAGCTCCGGCATGCTCTCGCGCGGCGTGGTGCCGCCGGAAAGAATCTGCAGCGGCAGCAGCACCAGGATGATCAGCAGGCCCAGTTGCGGCATCGAGCGCGCCACGGTGCCGAAGAAGATGCCCATCGAGGTGGTGGCGAACAGGTGCAGCGCCGCGCCGCCGAGGAATAGCGCCAGCGAGCCTTCGATCGGCACCTGCAACCAGCCCTGCACCACCAGCAGCAGCGACAGCGCTGCCGCCGTCAGCACCACCAGGCCCATCGACCAGACCTTGGCCAGCATGATTTCCAGAGGCGTCACCGGCATCACCAGCAGGTGTTCGACCGTGCCGTGTTCGCGCTCGCGGATCAGCGCCGCGCCGGTGAGGATGATCGACAGCATGGTGATCTGGTTGATCACCTCCATCACTGAGCCGAACCAGGCGCGGGTCAGGTTCGGGTTGAACTGCACGCGCACCGCCAGCTCCACCGCCTGCGGCAGGTCGCCACGGTAGCGGCGGACGAACTCGGCCACCTCGCTGGCGCCGATGCTCTGGATGTAGCCGGCGCCGGTGAAGGCCATGCTCACCTGGGTGGCATCGACGTTGAGCTGGATCGCCGGGCTGCGCCCGGCCAGCACGTCACGCTGGAAGTTTGGCGGGATGTTCAGGGTGAAGGTGTAGCGGCCGGAGTCCATGCCACGATCCATCTGGCTCAGGTCGATGCGCTCCGGCGTGCGGAAGTAGGGCTGCTGGAAGGCCTGGATCAGCCTTTCGGAGAGCTGCGACTGGTCTTCGTCGACCACGGCGATGGCGGCGTTGTGCAGGCTTTCCGGCAGGCTGGTGGCGGCCGAGTAGACGCCCATGCTGAAGGCCCAGAGGATCAGCAGCACCAGTGCCAGGTCATGCTGCAGGCTGCGCAGCTCCTTGATGCCGAGGTGGAAGATGTTGGCCAGGCGTTCCATCACACCTCCTGTTTGCGCAGCAGGCTGGCGCTGAGCAGGGTCAGCAGCGGCACGGTCAGTGCCAGGGCGAGGAAATAGCCGGCCAGGTCGCGCAGCTCCAGCGCCTTGGAGAACAGCCCGCGACTGATTACCAGGAACTGCGAGGTGGGATACAGCTGGCCAACCAGGGCGCCGAAGCCTTCCAGCGAGGCGACCGGATAGATCAGCCCGGAGAACTGGATGGCCGGCAGCAGGGTGGCGATGGCGGTGCCGAACACGGCGGCGATCTGGCTGTTGGTGAAGGTCGACATCAGCAGGCCCAGGCCGGTGGCGCAGGCGACGTAGAGCAGCGCGCCGAGGCCGAGGGTGAGCGCGCTGCCCTTCAGCGGCACGTCGAACACAGTGATTGCCAGCAGCACCAGCAGGACGCAGTTGAACAGGCCCAGGGCGATGTAGGGCAGCTGCTTGCCGATGAGGAATTCCAGGCGCGTGACCGGGGTAACGTAGAGGTTGATGATCGAACCCAGCTCCTTCTCGCGCACCACGCCGAGGGCCGTGAGCATGGCCGGGATCAGCATCAGCAGCAGCGGGATCACCGCCGGCACCATGGCCTTGAGGCTCTCCACGTCGGGGTTGTAGCGGTAGCGCACTTCCAGCTCGGCGGCGTTGGCGGCCTGCGGCTGCGGCGAGCGCCGCGCCAGCTCGGCCAGGTAATGCTGGTGCAGACCGGCGACGTAGCCCTTGATGGTTTCGGCGCGGGTCGGCATGGCGCCGTCGATCCACATGCCGATCTGCGGGCTGGCACCGCGCTTGAGGTCGCGGCCGAAGTGCGGCGGGATCTCCACGGCCAGGCTGATGTCGCCATTGCGCAGGCGCCGCTCCAGGTCGGCGTAGTCGCGCAGCGCCGGCTTCTCCAGGAAGTAGCGCGAGCCGGAGAGGTTGCGGTGGTACTCCTGGCTGGTGGTGGTCTGGTCGCGGTCGAGCACGGCGAAGGTCAGGTCCTCCACGTCCAGGCTGATGCCGTAGCCGATGATGAACAGCAGCAGCACGGTGCCGAGCAGGGCCATGCCGCCACGGATCGGGTCGCGGCGCAGCTCCAGGGCCTCGCGGCGGGCGTAGCTGAACAGGCGGCGGAGGCTGAAGCGCTGGCGCTGCGGTGGCGGCGCCTGTTGCAGTGGCGGTGCCTCGCTGGCCGGCTGCTCGCCGACCGCCTCCTGCAGGTAGGCGATGAAGGTCGCCTCCAGGCTGTCCAGGCCGCGCTTGGTCATCAGCCCCTGCGGCGTGTCGCTGTCGAGCACCTTGCCGGCGTGCATCAGCGAGATGCGGTCGCAGCGCTGCGCCTCGTTCATGAAGTGGGTGGAGATGAAGATGGTCACGCCGTCCTGGCGCGACAGGTCGAGCATCAGCTGCCAGAAGCCGTCGCGGGCGACCGGGTCGACACCCGAGGTGGGCTCGTCGAGGATCAGGATTTCCGGCTGGTGGATCACCGCCACGGCCAGCGACAGGCGCTGGCGAATGCCCAGCGGCAGGCGCTCGGGCAGCATGTCCATGACTGCGCCGAGGTCGAAGCGGCGCGCCATCGCGGCGACGCGATCGTCTATCTGTGCGGCCGGCACATGGAACAGGCGGGCGTGCAGTACCAGGTTCTGGCGTACCGTCAGCTCGCTGTACAGGGAGAAGGCCTGCGACATGTAGCCGACCCGCCGGCGCGTGGCCATGTCGCGCGGGTCCACCGTCTGGCCGAACAGCAGGGCTTCGCCTTCGCTGGCCGGCAGCAGGCCGGTGAGCATCTTCATGGTGGTGCTCTTGCCGCAGCCGTTGGAGCCGAGGAAGCCGAAGATCTCGCCACGACGGATGCGGAACGACACCGCGTCGACCGCGACGAAGTCGCCGAAGCGCATGGTCAGGCCCTTGGCTTCGATGGCGATCTCGCTGTGGTCCTGCAGGGGCTGGATCAGCACCTCGCGGTGGTCGCGGCGCTTTTCCTCCGGCAGCAGGGCGATAAAGGCCTGCTCCAGGCTGGCGCAGCCGGTGCGCGTGCGCAGCTCGGCCGGGCTGCCCTCGGCCAGTACGCGGCCGGCGTCCATTGCCACCAGATGGTCGAAGCGCTCGGCCTCCTCCATGTAGGCGGTGGCCACCATCACGCTCATCTGCGGGCGCTGCGCGCGGATGCGCGCGATCAGCTCCCAGAACTGGTTGCGTGACAGCGGGTCGACGCCGGTGGTCGGCTCGTCGAGGATCAGCAGGTCAGGGTCATGGATCAGCGCGCAGCACAGCCCGAGCTTCTGCTTCATGCCGCCGGACAGCTTGCCCGCCGGGCGTTCGCGGAACGCGGCCATGCCGGTACTGCGCAGCAGATCGTCGATGCGCCGCGCGCGTTCGGCGGCGTCCTGGCCGAACAGGCGGCCGAAGAAGTCGAGGTTCTCGAACACCGACAGCGTGGGGTAGAGGTTCTTGCCCAGGCCCTGCGGCATGTAGGCGATATGCGGGCAGACACGGCGGCGGTGGCGCGCGTCGGCCATATCGCCGCCCAGCACCTCGACGCTACCGGCCTGGAGCCGCCGCGCCCCAGCGATCAGCGCCAGCAGGCTGGACTTGCCGACGCCGTCCGGGCCGATCAGGCCGACCATGCGCTGCGCCGGCAGGCTCAGGTCGATGGCCTCGAGGGCGCTGGTCGCGCCATAGCGCAGGCCGACGCCGCTGAGGCGGGCGACCGCCGGGTTCATTGCGGAACCTTGATCGCCAGGTGTGCCGGCCACTCGGCTTCAGGATCGAGGCGCAGGTAGGCCATGCCGGGTACGCCGGTCTTCACCTGCTGCAGGTGCTTGCTCAACAGGTCGGGGGCGATGCGCGCCTTGACCCGGAACATCAGCTTTTCGCGCTCGCTGGCGGTTTCCACGGTCTTCGGCGTGAACTGGGCGACGCTGGCCACGTAGCTGACCTTGGCCGGAATCACGTACTGCGGCGCGGCATCGATCACCAGGCGCACTTCGCTGCCCAGGGCGACACGGCCGGCCTGGCGCTCGGGCAGGAAGAAGGTCATGTAGACGTCGGTGAGGTCGACCAGGTTGAGCACCTTGCCGCCGGCGCCGAGCACTTCGCCCGGTTGGGTCACGCGGTACTGCACGCGCCCGGCGCGCGGCGCCTTGAGCTGGCTGTCGTCGATGTCCACCTGCAGGCGTTCGACGCTGGCCTGTGCGGCTTGAGTGGCCGACTCTGCCTCGACCGCCTGTGACTGGGCTGCAGCGATGCCGGCATCGGCCGAGCTGACTTGCGCGCGGGCCGCCGCCAGCGCCGCCTCTGCACTCTGCAGGCGGGCCAGATCGTCATCCAGTTGCTGCTGGGCCAGGGCGTTGCGCTTGACCAGCGTGGCGCTGCGCGCATGGCGTTTGCGCGCCGCGTCCAGCTCTGCCTGGCGCTGGCGTACCACCGCTTCGGCGGTCAGTTTCTCACTCTGCCGCAGGCGGATCTGGCTGGCGGCAGTGATCTGGCCGTTCTCGGCCTGGCGCAGTTGTGCCCTGGCCTGGGCCAGTTGGGCTTCCAGTACCTGGGTGTCCATGCGCGCCAGCAGTTGGCCGGCGTGCACGAAGTCGCCCTCATCGACCGCGATGCTGGCGATGCGACCGGCCAGTTTGGTGGCGACATCCACTTCGGTGGCCTCGATGCGCCCGTTGCCGCTGGCGAAGCCTTCGCCCAGGCCGCTCGGTCGTAGTTGCCACCAGGTCACGGTCAGTAGCAGCGCCAGCGCGGCGGCGATCCAATACGGCAGGGGGTGGCGCATGAGCTCGGCTTCCCTTGTGCGAGTCACTGGAGGAGGGCAGACCTGTATTGTCTGCTGGTGACGGCCACGCGGGCTTGATTCAGGTCAAGGCGGGTTGGTCTGAGCGAGTGTGCTACTCCATATACAAGTGCGATTGCGCCCTTCGTGCTTGGCTCGGTACAGGGCCTGGTCGCTCCGGGCAATCAGGCCTGCTGGTGACTCTTCACCGACCGGCTCGGCGACGGCCAGGCCGATGCTCAGGGTCAGGCGTCCGTCCGGGCTGCCGGGGTGGACGATAGCCAGGCTGGCGACCAGTTCATGGACGCGCGCGGCCACATGCTCGCCGCCGTCCAGGCCGGTGTTGGCGAGGATGATGGCGAATTCTTCGCCGCCATAGCGGCAGGCCACGTCGCCTTCGCGCTGCAGGCTTTCCTGGAGCAGGCTGGCCACCTGGCGCAAGGCATCGTCGCCCGCGAGGTGACCGAGCTTGTCGTTGAAGGCCTTGAAGTGGTCGATATCCAGCATCAGCAGGGTCAGCGGCGCGCCAATTCGGCGCAGGCGGCGCCACTCGCTTTTGAGCTGGTGATCGAAGAAGCGGCGGTTATACAGGCCGGTCAGGCCATCCAGCTGCGACAGGCGTTGCAGGCGGGCCTCCAGGGCCAGGCGCTCGCTGTTGTCGCGCGATACGGCAATCAGGTACTCGCGTGCGCCCTGATGCACCAGTTGAGTGTTGATTTCGGCGGGCTGGCGGCTGCCGTCGCGGCGACACATCTCGCGCTGGAAAATACGCGACTGGTTGTCGCGCTGGGCTTTGCGCACTTGCTCCAGCCAGTCGTGGAAGCCCGGTAGTAGCTGTTCGGGGTTGTCACGCAGCAGCTGCGCGAATTGTTCGGCGCGGTAGCCCAGGGAGGCATAGCTGGCCTGGTTCATGTGCAGCAGCTCGCGGCTGCGGGTATCGAAGATGAACAGGCCGTCGTGGCTGGAGTCGGTCAGGTCGATGATCAACTGCAGGCGTTCACGGCTGTCACGCAGGTTCTGCTCGATGGCCTCGCGGCGTGTGGCTTCCACCTCCAGGCGCCTGTTGGCTCTCTGCAGGGCACTGGCCCGGCGTGCGTTCTCCTGGGCCAGCGCCAGGGCGGCAACCAGCAGCAGGCTGATGGCCAGGCCGGCCCCCAGTACGACCTGTGGCAGTGGCGTGGAGAGCTGCTGCAGAAGCCTGTGGGTCGGGCTGAGCTGCAGTGTGAAGCTGTCGTTGTTGAGCAAGCGCACGGGCACGTCCACGGCCATGTCCGGCAGGGTTCCTGAGCGTTCGCGACTGTACAGGCTGTGGCCGTTTTCCAGTAGGCGCAGGCTGAATTCGTCGCTGTCGATCTGGTCGAGCAGTTCGTTCATCAGCGGTTCGACGCGGAACACGCCCTGCAGGAAGCCGTCGAACTGCCGGTCACCTCGGGCGTTGCGCAGATACAGCGGGGTGTAGAGCACGAAGCCGCGGCCACCCTGCACCAGTTGCACGCTGTTGGAGAAGCGCTGCTCGCCGCTCTCCTTGGCCTGCATGGCCAGAGGGTAGTTGGGGTGGTCAGTCGGGAGGCGAAAATTGCGGGCCGCCTCGTTGCCCTGCAGGGGCCGCAGCCAGCGCATTTTCAAGTCAGGGCCGACCCACTGGATCGACTGGTAGGCGGGAAAGCCGCGCAAGGCCAGGTCGGCCTCGGTTTCCCAGTCTTCCTGGTAGAGCCGACCGAGGTTGTTCCACAGTCGCGCGATGCGCGCGAGGCTGCCGACCTCACTTTGCAGCGTGCTTTCCAGCTGCCGTGTCAGTGCACTCGCCTGATAGCTCACACGCTCATGCAGGCGTTCTTGCTGGCTCTGTTCCAGTTGTTGCCAGAGCATCAGACTGGCACCGCTCAGTGCCAGAAATAAAACAACCAGCGCGAGGCGCGCCGGCCAGGCGGAGGGTGCGCGCATCGATGGGCTCCACAGGCTGTGCCTTGGTCATAGCACAGTGCATGCCGGCACTCAACGCATGGCCAGAATCGCCTGCCATTCTTCGTCACTGACCGGCATCACCGACAGGCGACTGCCACGTTGCACCAAGGCGAGGCCGGAGAGTGCTGCAGTTGCCTTGAGACGGGTCAGCGACAGCACCTGGGGAAAGGCCTCGACGAACTCTACATCCAGCGCGCTCCACGGGTTTTTCTCTGCGCTGGCCTTGGCGTCGAAGTAGTGGCTCTGTGGGTCCAGGGCTGTGGGGTCCGGATAGACCGGGCTGGCGATGCGGGCGATGCCGGCGATGCCGGGCTCCGGACAGCTGGAGTGATAGAAGAAGAACAGATCACCCTCGCTCATGCTGCGCATGAAGTTGCGGGCCTGGTAGTTGCGCACCCCATCCCAGCGTGCGCGGCCGAGGTGGCGCAGGTGCTTGATGGACAGTTCATCGGGTTCCGACTTCATCAACCAATAAGGCATGAACTTTGCTCCTGTCTGCCGGTCTTTGCGACGGGCATGAAAATCGTTCCCGACGCGGGCGGCCTGTTGGCGTCAGAAACTGTGTGGGCTCGTATGACCCCGAAGAGGGTTGCGACCCAGGCTGGACGCCGTCGTAACGGCCAATAACAACACCACTACCGGACAAGCCACGCAGTGTGCCGAAAAGGGGGAGGCAACTCGATGAAACGCAAGCCAGATATATTGTGGGTCCTGGTCATTCTGTTCAGCCTGGGCATGGTTACCACAGGTTACACCCAGAGCCTCTGGGATCGTCAGGGTGACCTGCCAATCAGTCAGAGCGAACGCTGATCCACAGTCGACGTCTGCCGCAGGGAGCGCGGCGGCCTCGAACCTTCCGCCTCAAACGTACCAAGCCTTATCCGTCACGACGCCCGTCAGTCTGACATCCCAGCTGGCCAGGGGCAGTCTGTCTACCCGCTGACCCTCATGGGCGACTCCCAAAAGCGTCGGCTTGTGCCAATTTTTGCGCATGTTGCGATAGCCCAGGCAGCGGTCATAGAAGCCGCCGCCCATGCCGAGCCGTCCCCCATAACTATCGAAACCGACCAGTGGCAGCAGGATCAGATCCAGTGCCCAAGGCGCGCGCTGGCGTGCGCGGCAGGCGACTGGCTCGGCGATGCGGAAGCGATTGCGCAGCATCTTTTCGCCCGGGCGGACGCGCTGGAAGCGCATGCCGGAGTGCGGCCAGCGTTCGAGTACCGGTAGATAGGTTGCCTTGCCGCGCTTTTGTGCTTCGCGCAGCAAGGGGCGCGGATCGATCTCGCCGTCGCTGGGCAGGTACAGGGCAATGTGGCGGGCGCGGCGAAACAGCGGATGCTGGGCCAGTTGGCGCCTTAGGGCGCGGGCGGCCTGCCGCTGCTGCAGGGGGGAGAGGGCGCGACGCGCCTGGCGCAGCTGCCGGCGCAGGGCTGCGCGGGACAGGTCAGAAGCCAGGATCATGGAATTCGGGACTCCCCGGCGGTGCCGCTGTCGGGTTAGCCCTTGAACCCGAAAGTTCAAGGTGGAGATTGCAGGAGGCGTTAAGGCTTTCCGTCAGGCGGACATGCACACCGGCCCCACTGGCAACCCCCGTGGTTGTGCGTATCGGCTCAGGGACATCACCGACTGGCCAACACTCCAGGGAGCTGGCCGGCAGTATACCCCATAAGCCTGGCGCGAGGTCAGAGCAGACCACCATCCGGATCGGCGGCCAGGGCGCTGTCGACCCGGTCCAGCAAGTCGCGTACGCGCTCGCGGGTGTGGTCGGCTTCCTGGTCCAGGCGCTGCTGCTTGTGCAGCAGGTCATGCGTAATGTTCAGTGCTGCCATCACGGCGATGCGGTCGGCGCCAATGACTTTGCCGCCGGAGCGGATCTCGCGCATCTTGCCGTCCAGGTAGCGGGCGGCGCTTTCCAGGTTGGCGCGCTCTTCCGCCGGGCAGGCGATGCAGTAGTCCTTGTCGAGGATGTGCACGGTTACGGTGTTCGGCTGGGTCATGTGTCCTGCTCCAGGGCTTTCAGGCGCGAAATCATCGCTTCGACCTTGAGCCGGGCCATTTCGTTCTTTTCGATTAGATGGGCGCGTTCCTCGCGCCAGGCCTTCTCACTGGCCAGCAGGGCACGGTTCTGCGACTTGAGCTGCTCGACGCGCTGAATCAAGAGTTCAAGCTTGCGTGTGAGGGCTTGCAGTTCGGCGTCTTCCATTGGCTCCACCAGGGCTATGAGTCTCGGCACTATATAGGAATGCGGGGAGGGGGCGACAAGCGGGGCGCGACAACACGACGGTGGAAACCCTCGCGCTCAGGCCCTACGATACGAGGCCTCCATTCTAGAGATTGCGCGGTTCAGCGCCTAGTTGCCATGTCTACAGCGAATTCCCCCTACGCCGCCTTTGCCGCCCTGCTGGCGAGCAACGGCAAACCCGTTTCCCCGGCCGAGCTGCACGGCCTGTTGCTGGGCCGCAGCTGTGCCGGTGCCGGCTTCGAAGCCGACGCCTGGCTGGCCGATGCGGCTGAACTGCTCGGCGGCGAGCCGGCCGACAATGTGCGCCAGGCCCTGGTCGGCCTGCAGGAGATGGTCAAGGGCGAGCTCGGTGGCCAGGATGTCACCGTGGTGCTGTTGTTGCCAGCGGACGATGCGCCGCTGGCCGAGCGGGCCAAGGCCCTGGGACAGTGGTGCCAGGGTTTCCTCGACGGCTTCGGCATGGTGCTCGGCAACGCCGCGCTCAGCACCGAGGCCATGGAAGTGCTGCAGGACCTGTCTGCCATCGCCCAGGTGCAGAGTGCCTTGGAAGAGTCCGAGGAGGGCGAGAGCGACTACATGGAAGTGATGGAGTACCTGCGCGTTGCGCCGCTGCTGCTGTTCGCCGAGTGCGGCAAGGCCGCGCCCGCCGCCAAACCTTCCCTGCATTAAGGTAGCAATCGCCATGGTCAGCATCCCCAAGTCGGAATACGCCCGTCGGCGCAAGGCGCTGATGGAGCAGATGGAGCCCAACAGCATCGCCATCCTGCCGGCGGCACCGGTGTACATCCGCAATCGCGATGTCGAGCACACCTACCGCCAGGACAGCGACTTCCAGTACCTCAGTGGCTTTCCCGAGCCGGAAGCGGTGCTGGTACTGATTCCCGGGCGTGCCCATGGCGAATACGTGATGTTCTGCCGCGAGCGCGACCCGGAGCGTGAGCTGTGGGATGGCCTGCGTGCCGGCCAGGATGGCGCGATCAGTACCTACGGCGCTGACGATGCCTTCCCGATTGGCGATATCGACGACATCCTCCCCGGCCTGATCGAGGGGCGCGAGCGGGTCTACTACGGGATTGGCCGCAACCAGGAGTTCGATCACCAGCTGATGGAGTGGGTCAACGTGATCCGTTCCAAGGCGCGCCTGGGCGCTACCCCGCCCAACGAGTTCGTCGCCCTCGACCACCTGCTGCACGACATGCGCCTGTACAAGTCGGCCAACGAGGTGAAGGTGATGCGCGAGGCGGCGGAGATTTCCGCCCGCGCGCACATCCGCGCCATGCAGGCCAGCCGCGCCGGCCTGGCCGAATACCACCTGGAAGCCGAGCTGGACTACGAATTCCGCAAGGGCGGGGCAAAGATGCCGGCCTACGGCTCGATCGTCGCTGCCGGAAAGAATGCCTGCATCCTGCACTACCGCGAGAATGACGCGCCGCTAAAAGACGGCGATCTGGTGCTGATCGATGCCGGCTGCGAGATCGACTGTTACGCCAGCGACATCACCCGCACCTTCCCGGTCAACGGCATCTTCTCGCCCGAGCAGAAGGCCATCTACGAGTTGGTGCTCAAGGCCAATGAAGAGGCCTTCAAGCACATCGCCCCGGGCAAGCACTGGAATGAAGCCCACGAAGCCACCGTGCAGGTGATCACTGCCGGCCTGGTGGAGCTGGGTCTGCTGCAAGGCGATGTCAACGAGCTGATCGCCAGCGAAGCCTACAAGCCCTTTTACATGCACCGCGCCGGTCACTGGCTGGGCATGGACGTGCACGACGTCGGCGAATACAAGGTTGGCGGCGAGTGGCGTGTGCTGGAGCCAGGCATGTGCATGACGGTCGAACCGGGCATCTACATCGCAGCCGACAACCAGAGCGTGGCCAAGAAGTGGCGCGGTATTGGCGTGCGCATCGAAGACGACGTGGTGGTAACCAAGAGCGGCTGCGAGGTCCTCACCACCGGCGTGCCGAAGAGCGTCGCCGAGATCGAGGCGCTGATGGCGGCCGCCCGCGAGCAGGCCGCCTGACGTCATGAGCCGAGTTCAGCTGGCCATTGTCGGAGGAGGGCTGGTCGGTGCCAGCCTGGCCCTGGCCCTGCAGGCCGGCGCCAGGACGCGTGGCTGGAAGATCGTGCTGGTCGAGCCCTTTGCCCCGGGTGATGCCTACCAGCCCAGTTACGACGCCCGTTCCAGCGCGTTGTCCTATGGCAGTCGGCAGATTTTTGAACGCCTTGGCCTGTGGCCGGCGCTGGCCGAACGGGCCGAGGCGATCAGCCAGATTCAGGTGTCCGATCAGGGCCGCTTCGGCGCGACCCGCCTGAGTGCCGAGGACGAAGGTGTGCCGGCGTTGGGCTATGTGCTGGAGAACGCCTGGATGGGCCATTGCCTGTGGCGTGCACTGGACCCCGCGGTGGTCGAGTGGCGTTGCCCGGCCGAGGTGGCGCGCATGACGGCGCTGGGCGATGGCTATCGCCTGCAGCTGAACGATGGCTCCAGTCTTGACTGTGACCTGGCCGTGCTGGCTGACGGTGGTCGCTCCGGCCTGCGTGAGCAACTGGGCATCGCCGTACGGCATACGCCTTACGAACAGTGCGCACTCATCGCCAATATCACCCCGGCCGAGGCCCATGGTGGCCAGGCCTTCGAGCGTTTCACCGCGCAGGGCCCGCTGGCGCTGTTGCCCCTGTCGGAGCAGCGTTGCGCGCTGGTCTGGACGCGTCCGCCGGTGGATGCCGAGCGCCTGCAGGCTCTGCCGGATGCCGAGTTTCTCGCTGAGCTGCAGCAGGCTTTTGGTTATCGCCTGGGCAGCCTGCGCCAGGTCGGCACCCGGCACGTCTACCCGCTGGCGCTGGTGGAGGCCGCCGAGCAGGTGCGCCCGAACCTGGTCATTCTCGGCAATGCCGCCCACAGCCTGCACCCGGTGGCGGGGCAGGGCTTCAACCTGTCGTTGCGCGATACCCAGGCCCTGGCCGAGACCCTGTTGGCCAGCGACCAGACGGTAGGCGACTTTGCCGTCCTGCAGCGTTACCTGCAGCGGCAGCAGCAGGACCAGGCGCTGACCGTCAGCTTTTCCGATCGCGTGACGCGCCTGTTTGGCCGTGACGAATCGCTGCTGGTCGCCGGTCGCACGCTCGGCCTGCTCGGCCTCGATCTGTTGCCGCCGGCCAAGCGCTGGTTTGCCCGCCAGGCCATGGGCCTGGGAACCCGTAGTCTGTGAGCCTGCTCGATGAGTGAGAAAAAACTGGCGCGCCGTGCCCGCCTGCTGCGCCTTGGTCTGAACTTCTATCCGCCGTACGTGGGCGCCGGGATTCGCGTGCGCGCAATCAGCTCGGACTTTCGTCATGTGCGAGTGCGCATGGGCCTCGGCTGGTACAACCGTAACTATGTACGCACCCAGTTTGGCGGCTCGCTGTATAGCATGACCGACCCGTTCTTCATGCTCATGCTGATGCAGCTGCTGGGGCGCGATTACATCGTCTGGGACAAGGCCGCCAGCATCGACTTCGTCAGCCCGGGCAAAGGTCCGGTGTATGCCGATTTTCATATCGACGATGCCTTGCTGACGGACATCCGCACTCATACCGCCGGTGGCGACAAGTACCTGCCCCAGCTGCACGTCGAGATTCGCGACGCTAGTGGCACCCTGGTCGCCACCGTGCACAAGACCCTCTATGTTCGCCTCAAGCCGCGCGCCCGCCAGGCCGCCTAAGGACAGCAGATGCAAGCGGACCTGATCATCGTGGGCGCCGGCATGGTCGGCAGTGCCCTGGCCCTGGCCCTGGAGCACAGCGGCCTGGAGATTCTCGTGGTTGACGGCAGCCCGCTCAGCGTCAAGCCGTTCGACGCGCAAGGCGCGTTCGAACCGCGGGTCAGCGCCTTGTCCGCCGCCAGCCAGCGCATCCTCGAGCGTCTCGGCGTGTGGGGCGGTGTTGCTGCGCGGCGTGCCACGCCCTACCGCGACATGCGTGTGTGGGACGGCTCTGGCACCGGCAGCGTGCATTTCTCCGCCGCCAGCGTGCATGCCGATACCCTCGGCCATATCGTCGAGAATCGCGTGGTCCAGGACGCCCTGCTGGAGCGTTTGCACGACAGCCAGATCGGTTTGCTCGGCAATGCCCGCCTGGAGCAGCTGCGCCGCTCCGGTGATGGTTGGCTGCTCAGCCTGGCCGACGGTCGCGAGCTGCGCGCGCCGCTGCTGGTCGCCGCCGATGGTGCCAATTCGGCGGTGCGCCGCCTGGCCGGGTGCGCGACGCGTGAGTGGGATTACCTGCACCACGCCATCGTTACCAGCGTGCGTTGCGCGCGCCCGCACCAGGCCACGGCCTGGCAGCGTTTCACCGATGATGGCCCGCTGGCCTTCCTGCCGCTGCAGCGCGGCGATGATTCGCACTGGTGCTCGATCGTCTGGTCCACCGTGCCGGCCGAGGCCGAGCGGCTGATGGCGCTGGATGACGAGGCGTTTCGCCATGAACTGGGCAAGGCGTTCGAGTGGCGCCTGGGCGAGGTCGGCCAGGTCGACCCGCGCGTTTGCATCCCGTTGCGTCAGCGCCATGCCAAGCGCTATGTCGAGAGCGGTCTGGCGCTGATCGGCGATGCCGCGCACAGCATTCATCCGTTGGCCGGGCAGGGCGTCAATCTCGGCTTTCTCGATGCAGCGGTGCTGGCCGAGGTGCTGCTGCACGCCCTCTCACGAGGCGAGCAGCCGAATGATGTGCGTGTGCTCAGCCGTTACGAGCGCCGGCGCATGCCGCACAACCTGGCGATGATGGCTGCCATGGAGGGGTTCGAGCGCCTGTTCCAGGCCGATCCGCTGCCGATCCGCCTGCTGCGCAACAGCGGCCTCAACTGGGTCGACGAGTTGCCGGATGCCAAGGCTCTGTTTGTGCGCCGCGCCCTCGGTCTGGCCGGGGATCTGCCGGCGTTGGCGCAGGCTTGAGGGGCTGCAACATTCAGTTACGGAGCGGCCAAGTGCCACATTGAGAAGCTAAATAGCATTCACTACTATTCGCTCTCTCGACAAATAAGAGGCAGCACCCATGCAGCTCCGCTCCGGTTTCCTGGCCACACTGGCCCTTTCCGCCCTGGCCGGCACCGCCCAGGCCGCCGATGAAATCGTGGTTTATTCCGCGCGCATCGACGAACTGATCAAGCCCGTGTTCGATGCCTATACCGCCAAGACCGGCACGCAGATCAAGTTCATTACCGACAAGGAAGCCCCGCTGCTGGCGCGCCTCAAGGCCGAAGGTGAAAACACCCCGGCGGATCTGCTGATCACCGTCGATGCCGGCAACCTCTGGCAGGCCGAGCAGGAAGGCGTGCTCAAGCCGCTCAAGTCCTCCGTGATCGAAGCCAACATCCCAGCCCAGTACCGCGCCAGCAATGGTGCCTGGACCGGCCTGTCGCTGCGTGCGCGGACCATCTTCTACTCCACCGAGCGGGTCAAGCCGGAAGAGCTGAGCACCTACGAGGCGCTGGCCGACAAGAACTGGGAAGGCCGCCTGTGCCTACGTACCAGCAAGAAGGTCTACAACCAGTCGCTGACCGCCACCCTGATCGAGGCCCATGGCGCGGCCAAGACCGAGGAGATCATCAAGGGCTGGGTGGGCAACCTGGCCACCGACGTGTTTGCCGATGACACCGCGCTGCTGCAGGCCATCGATGCCGGCCAGTGCGACGTGGGCATCACCAACACCTACTACTACGGCCGCCTGCACAAGCAGAACCCGGCGCTCAAGGTGAAGCCGTTCTGGCCGAACCAGGCTGACCGCGGTGTGCACGTCAACCTCTCTGGTGCCGGTGTGACCCAGCATGCCCCGCATGCCGAGGCCGCCCAGCAGCTGCTGGAGTGGATGACCGGCCCGGAGGCGCAGAACCTGTTCGCCGACATCAACCAGGAATACCCGGCCAACCCGGCGGTCAAGCCGTCCGCGGAAGTGGCGGCCTGGGGTGCGTTCAAGGCTGACAGCGTGCCGGTGGAAGTGGCCGGCAAGCGTCAGGCCGAGGCCACCATGCTGATGGACCGCGCCGGCTGGAACTAAGCCGCGACTGGCCGCGCGTCGCTCAACCGCGACGCGACACCGTTATACTCGACGCCCCGGCCAGTCCGGGGCGTTTCGTTTCCGCCTGTCAGGAGTCCGTGTGAGCCATCCCGTCCAGCGTCGTTGGTACCCCATTGCTTTTGCCATCGCCGCGCTGGTGCTACTGCCGCTGTCGGTGTTGCTGCTGTCCTGGCATGAGGTGGATGGGCAGATCTGGGCGCACTTGTGGGACACCCAGATGCCGCGCCTGATCGGCAATACTCTGGTTCTGGTCAGTGGTGTTGGCGCCGGCGTGCTGCTGTTGGGTATCAGCCTGGCCTGGCTCACCAGCCTCTGCGAGTTTCCCGGCCGGCGCTGGCTGGACTGGGCTCTGATGCTGCCGTTCGCCATCCCCGCCTACGTGCTGGCCTTCGTTTTTGTCGGTTTGCTGGATTTCGCCGGGCCGCTGCAAAGCCTGGCCCGCGACTGGTTCGGTACAAGTATCCGCTTCCCTCGGGTACGCTCTACCGGCGGGGTGATCATCGTGCTGGTGCTGGTGTTCTACCCCTATGTTTATCTGCTCGCCCGCGGCGCCTTTCTGGCTCAGGGCAAGGGGTTGATGGAGGCCGCGCGGGTGCTCGGGTTGTCGCCCTGGCAGGCCTTCTGGCGCGTGGCTCTGCCAATGGCATGGCCGGCGATTGGTGCCGGCCTGGCGCTGGCCATCATGGAAACCCTGGCCGACTTCGGCGCCGTCTCGGTGTTCAACTTCGACACTTTCACCACCGCCATCTACAAGACCTGGTACAGCTTCTACAGCCTGTCCAGCGCTACCCAGCTGGCCAGTCTGCTGCTGCTCGCCGTGCTGCTGGTGCTGTACGGCGAACGCCGCGCTCGCGGCGCCGCCCGCCCGGCCAATGAGCGGCCGCGGGGTAAACCCCTCTACCACCTGCAGGGCTGGAAGGCCGTGGCGGCCTCGGGCTGGTGCGGCCTGGTGTTCGCCTGTGCCTTCGTCGTGCCCATGCTGCAGCTGCTCGTGTGGTTCTGGCAGCGCGGCCGCTTCGACCTGGACGAGCGCTACGTCGGCCTGATCCTGCATACCCTCTACCTGGGTGGTCTGGCGGCGCTGATCACCGTGGCGGTGGCCCTGCTGTTGGCCTTCGCCCGCCGCCAGGCGCCGACCCGCCCGATGCGCACCCTGGTCAGCACCGCCAACCTGGGCTACGCCTTGCCCGGCTCGGTGCTGGCGGTGGCCATCATGCTGGCTTTCAGTTACCTCGACCGGCAGCTGGTGATCCCGCTGTCGAGCTGGCTCGGCGGCGCCGGCAAGCCGCTGCTGCTGGGCAGCCTGTTCGCCCTGTTGCTGGCCTATCTGGTGCGTTTCATGGCGGTGGCCTATGGGCCGCTGGAGAGCAGCCTGGCGCGCATCCGCCCGTCACTGCCGCAGGCCGCGCGCAGCCTCGGGGTCGGAGGCCCGGCGCTGTTCCTGCGGGTCTACCTGCCGCTGCTGGTGCCGGGGGCGCTGTCCGCCGCGCTGTTGGTGTTCGTCGATGTGCTTAAGGAAATGCCGGCCACCCTGCTGATGCGCCCCTTTGGCTGGGACACCCTGTCGGTGCGCATCTTCGAGATGACCAGCGAGGGCGAATGGGCGCGTGCCGCCCTGCCGGCGCTGACCCTGGTGCTGGTCGGCCTGTTGCCGGTGATCGGCCTGATCCGGCGTTCCGCCCACCAGCCCGGCCATTGAGCTGGCTTGTCCCGAAAGTCAGGAAATTCGGGCATGACCAATTGGTCTGAGTGTGGCGTGACCAGTCACATTAGCGGGGCTACAATGCGCGCCTGCTTACGCAGCCGTCCATGATTCCCGGGCCCTTTTTGCCAATGTCTGGCTGGGGCCGGGCCCGCACAAGGAGCTCTCCATGGGACAGCGTACACCCCTGTATGAACAGCATCTGGCGCTGGGCGCCAAGATGGTCGATTTCGGCGGCTGGGACATGCCGCTGCACTACGGCTCCCAGGTCGAGGAGCACCATCAGGTACGTCGCGATTGCGGCGTGTTCGATGTGTCCCACATGACCGTGGTCGACATCACCGGCGCCCAGGCCAAGGCCTGGCTGCAGCACCTGCTGGCCAACGATGTCGATCGTCTGAAAACGCCGGGCAAGGCCCTCTACAGCGGCATGCTCAACGAGCGCGGCGGCGTGGTTGACGACCTCATCGTCTACCTCACCGACTGGGGCTACCGCATGGTGGTCAACGCCGCCACCCGCGACAAGGACCTGGCCTGGATGCAGGCGCACACCGCCGGCTTCGACGTCACCCTGAGCGAGCGCCCCGAGCTGGCCATGCTGGCCATCCAGGGCCCGCATGCCCGCGCCAAGACCGCCGAGCTGGTGACCCCGGCACGCGCTGCGCTGATCAACGAACTCAAGGTGTTCCAGGGCCTGCCGGACGGCGACTGGTTCATCGCCCGTACCGGTTACACCGGCGAGGACGGTCTGGAAATCATGCTGCCGGCCGCCGAAGCACCCACCTTCCTCAGTGAACTGGTTGGCGCCGGCATTGCCCCGATCGGCCTGGGCGCGCGCGACACCCTGCGCCTGGAAGCCGGCATGAACCTGTATGGCCAGGACATGACCGACGACGTATCCCCGCTGGCCGCCAACATGGGCTGGACCATCGCCTGGGAGCCGGCCGAGCGCGACTTCATCGGCCGCAGCGCCCTGGAAAGCCAGCGTGCCGCCGGCGACCAGCCCAAGTTGGTTGGCCTGGTGTTGGAAGAGCGCGGCGTGCTGCGTGCCCACCAGGTGGTGCGCGTGGAAGGTGCGGGCGAAGGTGAAATCACCAGCGGCAGCTTCTCGCCGACGCTGAACAAGTCCATCGCCCTGGCCCGCGTGCCGGCCGCCACCGGCGACCGCGCCGAGGTGGAGATCCGCGGCAAGTGGTACCCGGTACGCGTCGTGCAGGCGAACTTCGTCCGCAACGGCAAGGCCGTTATCTGATTTGTCGGGGCGAGGCGCCAGCGCCTGCCCCACCTGCTAAATTTTCCGGGCGGCCGATTCGCCCCATCGATTCCGAGGAAGACACCATGAGCAATATCCCCGCCGATCTGCGTTACGTCGACAGCCACGAGTGGATCCGCCTGGAGGCCGACGGTTCGGTCACCATCGGCATTACCGACCATGCTCAGGAAGCCCTGGGTGACGTGGTTTACGTCGAGCTGCCGGAAGTCGGCAAGCAGTTGGCCACCGGCCAGGAAGCCGGTGTGGTGGAGTCGGTGAAAGCCGCTTCCGACATCTACGCCCCGATCGCCGGTGAAGTGCTGGCCGTCAACGAAGCCCTGGCCGATGCGCCGGAGCAGGTCAATGGCGAGCCTTACGAAGCCTGGTTCTTCAAGCTGCAGCCGAGCAACCCGGCCGAGCTGGAAGGCCTGCTCGATGCCGCCGGCTACCAGGCCGTCTGCTCCGCCGATGCCTAAGGTGCAGGGCCGCCTCTAGCACGCGGCCTGTCGCCCGCAATCACGAATTTCGCTTGCGAGCCTCGATCCGTCGAGGCTCTGTCATTTTTCGAGAGCCCCACCATGTCCCAGACGCCCCGTCTCGACCAACTGCAACAGCCCGATGCCTTCCTCCGCCGTCACCTCGGCCCCGATGCCCGTGAAGAGCAGGCCATGCTCGACACCCTGGGCCTGAGCAGCCGCGCCGAGCTGATCGAGCAGACCGTGCCGCCCGCCATCCGCCTGGGCCGCGAGCTGGACCTGCCGGCCGCACTGGACGAGCAGGGTGCCCTGGCCAAGCTCAAGGGCTATGCCGAACAGAACCAGCTGTGGACCAACCTGATCGGCATGGGCTACCACGGCACCATCACCCCGACCGTGATCCTGCGCAACCTGCTGGAAAACCCGGGCTGGTACACCGCCTACACCCCCTACCAGCCGGAGATCGCCCAGGGTCGCCTGGAATCGCTGCTGAACTTCCAGCAGCTGACCATCGACCTCACCGGCCTCGACCTGGCCAGCGCATCCCTGCTCGACGAAGCCACCGCTGCTGGCGAGGCCATGGGCCTGGCCAAGCGCGTCGCCAAGAGCAAGAGCAACCTGTTCTTCGTCGACGAGAACTGCCACCCGCAGACCATCTCCGTGGTGCAGACCCGTGCCGAAGGCTTCGGCTTCGAGGTCAAGGTCGGCGCGCTGGACGAACTGGCCGGCCTGGAAGTGTTCGGCGCGCTGCTGCAGTACCCGGACACCCACGGCGAAATCCGCGACATCAAGCCGCTGATCGAACAGCTGCACGCGCAGAACGCCCTGGCCTGTGTCGCCGCCGACCTGCTCAGCCTGCTGCTGCTGACCCCGCCGGGCGAACTGGGCGCCGACGTGGTGCTCGGTTCTGCTCAGCGCTTCGGCGTGCCGATGGGCTACGGCGGCCCGCACGCGGCCTTCTTCGCCACCCGTGACGCCTTCAAGCGCGCCATGCCGGGGCGCATCATCGGTGTGTCCAAGGACGCCCGCGGCAACACCGCGCTGCGCATGGCCCTGCAGACCCGCGAGCAGCACATCCGCCGCGAGAAGGCCAACTCCAACATCTGCACCTCGCAGGTGCTGCTGGCCAACATGGCCAGCTGCTACGCCGTGTACCACGGCCCGCAAGGCCTCAAGCGCATCGCCCAGCGCGTGCATCGCCTGACCTGCGTACTGGCCGCCGGCCTGGAGCTGAAGGGCGTCAAACGCGACAACCAGCACTTCTTCGACACCCTGACCCTGGATGTCGGCGGCATGCAGACCGCCATCCTCGAGTCGGCCAAGGCCGCGCGCATCAACCTGCGCATCCTCGGTCGCGGCAAGCTGGGCGTGAGCCTGGACGAAACCTGCTCGGAGCAGACTGTCGAGCAGCTGTTCGCCATCTTCCTCGGCGCCGACCACGGCCTGAGCGTGGCCGAGCTGGATGCCGGCGAAGTGCCGCAGGGCATCCCGGCCGCGCTGCAGCGCACCAGTGGCTACCTGAGCCACCCGGTGTTCAATAGCCACCACAGTGAAACCGACATGCTGCGCTACCTCAAGCGCCTGGAGAACAAGGACCTGGCCCTGAACCAGGCCATGATCCCGCTGGGTTCCTGCACCATGAAGCTGAACGCCACCAGCGAGATGATCCCGGTGACCTGGCCGGAATTCGGCAACCTGCACCCCTTCGCCCCGCGCGAGCAGGCCGCCGGCTACAAGCTGATGATCGAGGAACTGGAAGCCTGGCTGTGCGCCATCACCGGCTTCGACGCCATCTGCATGCAACCCAACTCCGGCGCCCAGGGCGAATACGCCGGCCTGCTGGCGATTCGCAAGTACCACGAGAGCCGTGGCGAAGGTCACCGCGACATCTGCCTGATCCCGGCCTCGGCCCACGGTACCAACCCGGCGTCGGCGCAGATGCTGACCATGCGCGTGGTGGTGGTCGAGTGCGATGCCGCCGGTAACGTCGACATGGCCGACCTCAAGGCCAAGGCCGCCGAGGCCGGCGACAAGCTGTCGTGCCTGATGATCACCTACCCGTCGACCCACGGCGTGTACGAGGAAGGCATCCGCGAGATCTGCGAAGTCGTGCACGGCTTCGGCGGCCAGGTGTACATGGACGGCGCCAACCTCAACGCCCAGGTTGGCCTGGCGCGTCCGGCCGACATCGGCGCCGACGTGTCGCACATGAACCTGCACAAGACCTTCTGCATCCCGCACGGCGGTGGCGGTCCGGGCATGGGCCCAATCGGTGTGCGTGCGCACCTGGCGCCGTTCGTGGCCAACCACCCGGTGGTCGAGCTGCAGGGCCCGCAGCCGCAGAACACTGCAGTCAGCGCCGCGCCCTGGGGCAGCGCCAGCATCCTGCCGATCAGCTGGATGTACATCGCCATGATGGGCCCGCAGCTGCGTGACGCCACCGAGACCGCGATCCTCAACGCCAACTACCTGGCCAGCCAGCTCAAGGGCGCCTTCCCGGTGCTCTACAGCGGCCGTAACGACCGCGTCGCGCATGAGTGCATCCTGGATCTGCGTCCGCTCAAGGCGGAAACCGGCATCAGCGAGGAAGACGTGGCCAAGCGTCTGATGGACTACGGCTTCCACGCCCCGACCATGAGCTTCCCGGTACCGGGCACGCTGATGATCGAGCCGACCGAGAGCGAGTCCAAGGAAGAGCTGGATCGCTTCATCGAGGCCATGCTGAGCATCCGCGCCGAGATCGCCAAGGTCGCCGCGGGCGAGTGGCCGGCGGACAACAACCCGCTGGTCAAGGCGCCGCACACCCTGGCCGACGTCACCGGCGCGTGGGATCGTCCGTACAGCATCGCCGAGGCGGTCACCCCGTCCGCCCACACCCAGGCGCACAAGTACTGGCCGGCGGTGAACCGCGTGGACAACGTCTACGGCGACCGCAACCTGTTCTGCGCCTGCGTGCCGATGGACGACTACCGCGAGTAAGTCCTGCCGCCGCCATGAAAAAGCCGCCTTCGGGCGGCTTTTTCTTTGGGCGTGGCATGGCTGGGGGTCGGGGTAGGTTGGGCTGAGTTGCTGAGCAACGAAGCCCAACGCCGGGGCGCCGCGTTGTTCGTTGGGCTTCGCAGGCTCAACCCAACCTACCTCTGGCAAATGTGTTGTAGAAAGAGCAAGGCCGGCTTTTGTGGGAGCGACTTCAGTCGCGATGAGGCCAGTGCGAAAACATTGCGGCTAAAGCCGCTCCCACAAGTGCCCGCACATGGCCCTGTGGGTTTTAGTCGTGACCGCTAGAGTCCCGATCTAGAAAGTTCTCTCACACCGGGTGGTTGAGCGTAGCGAAGCCCAATAGCTCCGCCCTCCACGGTACTTTCGCTCGGCCTTCGTGTTGCCGGAAAAGTGTCTTGCGCCTCTACGTCAGCCTACATGACGTGGATATCCGCCGCCGGGCATCGCTCAGGGCGTGTCGCTGAGCAGGATGACCTGTGCCAGTTGCGCATCGCTGGCCCGCAGCTGAGGGTTGTCGGTACGCAGCTGCTGCAGGGCCGCCTCCAGGTGCGCACCGCGGATGGCGCCGTCGCTGGCGATGAAGGCGCTGGCATCTTCCCGGGCCGGCTGCAGCAGCTTGTGATCCTTGAAGGTGGAGTAGGTCGAGGCCGTGGTCGCGCCCGAGGACAGGATCTGGCGCAGGGTGTCGTCGGCGCTGGCGGGCAGGCTGGCCAGACCGAACAGGGCAAGGCTGGTGATGGTCAGTAGGCGGGGCATGGCGAGAACCTCCTGGACAGTGGCTGTGTTGCTTGGAGGTGCGGCGCTTGCACAGGGTTCCAGCGGGATGCGCTACAGCGCTGCCAAGCACGCATCCGACTATTGGCAGAAGCGCTGCTAGGCTGATGAGCTGAACCCCGCGCAAGGGGCCAAGGCCGCGCGGCTGAGCGTCACAGGAGGGGCCTTCGATGGCTGGATCGGGCAAGAAGATGAGCCTGGTTGGGCTCACCACGCTGGTGGCGGTGAACATGATGGGCTCCGGCATCATCATGCTGCCGTCGAGCATGGCGCAGCTGGGGGCGGTGTCGTTGCTGTCGTGGCTGATCACCGCCGTAGGCTCCATGGCCATCGCCTATTGCTTCGCCCAGTGCGGCATCTACTGCCCGCGCTCGGGCGGCATGTCGGCCTACAGCGAGGAGGCGCACGGCAAGTCGGCGTTCTTCCTCTGTTCGTTCCTCTACTTCCTGTCGCTGGCCATCGGCAACGTGGCCATCGGCATCTCCGCCGTGGGCTATCTCACGCCCTTTTTTCCCTGGCTGGGCAGCGGCGCCGTGCCACTGTTCGTCGGCACGCTGGGGCTGATCTGGCTGACCACAGTGGCCAATTTCGGTGGTCCGCGCATCACCGGCAAGATCGGTGCGATCACGGTCTGGGGGGTGATCATCCCGGTGGCCGGGCTCAGTGTGATCGGCTGGTTCTGGTTCGAGGCGGATATCTTCATCGCGGCCTGGAACCCCCACGAGTTGGCGATCAGCAGCGCCATCGAGCAGAGCATTCCGCTGACCCTGTGGGCCTTCCTTGGTATGGAGTCGGCGGCGCAGAACTCCGATGCAGTGGAGGACCCCAAGCGCAACGTACCGCTTGCCTGCCTGTTCGGCACCCTGGGTGCAGCGGTGGTCTATGTGCTGTCGACCACGGTGATCCAGGGCATCGTGCCCAACGCCGAGCTGGCCAATTCGACGGCGCCGTTCGCCTTCGTCTACGCGCAGATGTTCAACCCGTTGGTGGGGCAGGTGATCATGGTGTTGGCGGTGATGGCCTGCGTCGGCTCGCTGCTGGGCTGGCAGTTCACCCTGGCGCAGACCGCCAAGAGCGCCGCCGACCAGGGCATGTTCCCGAGGCTCTTTTCCCGTATGACCGCGCGCAACGCCCCGGTGATTGGTCTGGTGGTGTGTGCCGCGCTGCAGACGCTGATGGCCTTGTCGACCATCTCGCCGAATGCCAGCGAGCAGTTCGGCAAGCTGGTCAACCTGGCTGCAGTGACCAACCTGATTCCCTACGTGACGGCACTGACTGGGCTGTTGGTGATCATGTACAAGGCCAGGGTCGATGCACGCATCTTCGCCCGCAATGGCGTGCTGCTGCTGATCGCCATGCTCTACTCCTATTACGCCCTGTACGCTTCCGGCAAGGATGCGGTATTCGGCGGCCTGCTGGTGATGGCCTTCGGTTACCTGCTGTACGGCTCCATCGCCAAGAACTTCGTCGAGCGATCCCGCGTCCAGCCGGACGATGCGAGGGGCTGGCTATGAGACTGAGAGCACTTCTGGGCCTGCTGCTGGCCCTGTCACTGCCGAGCTGGGCGGGCGCCGATACGCTGGAGCGGATACGCAGCAGCGCCACGCTCAACCTGGGCTATCAGACGAACACCGCGCCGTTCAGCAGCAGCCAGGGCGAGCGGGTCGATGGTTACAGCATCGAGCTTTGCCGTCTGCTGGCTGGCCAGCTCAAGAACGCCCTGGAACTGGACGACCTGCAGTTGCGCTTCCAGGCGCTGGCCCATGACCAGTGGCCGGCCGCGCTGAAGGCCGGTCAGGTCGATCTGTTCTGCACGCCGGCAGCGGCCACCGCCACGCTGCGCCAGACGGTGAGCTTCTCCGTGCCGGTCTACACCGGCGGGCTCGGCGTACTGGTGGCGCGGGATGCGCCGTCTTCGCTGCTCAATGTGCTCAATGGCCAGGCGGCCCACAGCGGCCCGACCTGGCGCGCTACCGTCAACCGCGGTCTGAGCCGACACAGTTTCGCTGTAGTCGAGGGTGGCGTCAGCGAGGCCTGGGTCCATGAACAGTTGAACCGACTCGGGGTGATCGCCAGCGTTCTGACCGTGCCGACCTACACCGAGGGCGTGCAGTGGGTCCTGGAGGGCAAGGCCGACGCCTTCTTTAGCGAGCGCATGTTGCTCAAGCAGTACCTGAGCCAGTTGGCCGGCGGCGAGCGCCTGCAGGTACTCGACCGGGTCTTCGAGTTCGTGCCGGTCAGCCTGGCCATGGCCCGTGGCGATGAAGACCTGCGCCTGCAAGTGGATAGGGCCCTGAGCGAGCTGTATCGCTCCGGTGCACTGCTGCAGACATACCGGCGCTACCTCGGAGAGCCGGGGGAAACGGAGCGCCTGCTGTTCAAGGTCTATGCTCTGCCGCGCGACCGCGAGGTCAGCGGCCGGTAGCGTATCTGTCGGTCAGTGGCAGTGCTCTCCTTTTACAGCAGGCAGCCCTGGCGCAGTTCGATGGGACGCTGCGGAGCGGGTGGAGACATTTCTGCAGTTTGCTCTTCGCGGACAGCGTGCGCGTCGAGGCTCCATTCATCGGCCACGCCAGCGCTGAAGGCCAGCGGGTGAGCACGGCTCACTCTGTCTTATTACTCAACCCAACAGCCGCTGGCTGTGGAGTCTTGGGTGCTTGAGCGGAACTTTGGGTCGAGGAAACGCTATTTTTTATTCCAATTTCATCGGACGGATAATCTATTCAGATGAATTGAGTATTTCTGATTCCTGGCTATTTCGACGACTTCTTTTATACCTAACTGGGTGGCCGGAATGGACGCAGCGCTCAAGTTGTCCGGCTGCTGCTTTATTGCGCGCCGTGGCACGCGACCTGTTGGACGTCAGATAGGAAGTCACCTCATGCTCACTGCATTAAAAAAGATCACTACGTTAGGGAAGGTCTGAAGTAGCCCTGTATTTCCGGTCGACTTCAGCCCTCGCTGCTTTTGAAAGCGGGCCGTCGATCAAAATCGACCAGGTAACCCGCTCAGTTCTCCGTTTTTGGCCGCCGCGAGCACCTCGCAGCAGCCATTTTCCGCATTACAGGCGTACCTCTCCTGCGGTAGTCAGCAAATGTCGGCGCGCCATCCATAGGTTTGACAGCGCGAACAGCGTCACCAGCTGAGCGGTGTTCTTGGCCAGGCCACGGAAGCGCACCTTCACGTAACCGAACTGGCGCTTGATCACTCGAAACGGGTGCTCGACCTTCGCTCGCACTTGTGCCTTGGCCTTCTCGATCTTGCGCTTGGCTTTGTACAGGGCGCTGCGTTTATCGAGCTTCTTGTAGGTGCTGCGGCGTGCTGCGACCTGCCAGATCACTTCGCGGCCAGCATGTTCGGGGCGCTTTTCGACGCCGGTGTAGCCGGCATCGGCGCAGACGACGTTCTCTTCACCATGCAGTAGTTTGTCGACCTGGGTGACATCCGCCACGTTTGCCGCCGTGCCGACCACGCTGTGCACCAGCCCCGACTCGTCATCCACACCGATGTGGGCCTTCATGCCGAAGTAGTACTGGTTGCCCTTCTTGGTCTGGTGCATCTCCGGATCGCGCTTGCTGTCCTGGTTCTTGGTCGAGCTGGGCGCGTGGATCAGTGTGGCGTCGACGATAGTGCCCTGGCGCAGCGACAGGCCGCGATCCCCCAGGTAGCCATTGATTACGCCGAGGATGCCGGCCGCCAGCTCATGTTTCTCCAGCAAGCGACGGAAGTTGAGGATGGTGGTTTCGTCGGGAATGCGCTCCAGGCTCAGCCCGGCGAACTGACGCAGGATGGTCGTCTCGTAGAGCGCTTCTTCCATGGCCGGGTCGCTGTAGCCGAACCAGTTCTGCATCAGATGGATACGTAACATGGCCATCAGCGGATAGGCTGGACGACCACCTTCACCCTTTGGGTAGTGTGGCTCGATCAGGGCAATCAATCCCTTCCACGGCACCACCTGATCCATCTCGATCAGGAACAATTCCTTACGGGTCTGCTTGCGCTTGCCGGCGTACTCGGCGTCGGCGAAGGTCATCTGCTTCATGGAAAAACTCGGCTGGCGGGATCGGCGTATTTCACCAGATTCGGGAAGTCTTTTTCAGACCTTCCTTAGCTTTGCTTGGAACCTTGATTTCCAATAGTGCAATGGCTCTCGCTGAGCCAGTTCCACCGAAGCCAGCCACGGAGGCCACCAAGGCTGCCAATGCTGCTGTGCTCAAGGATCTTCCCTTTAGCGACAAATCCGATTTCGAGGATGCTCAGCGTGGCTTTATCGCCAAGCCTGACACCCTGACCATCACGAGTGCCTCAGGTACCCCGGTGTGGGACCTGGAGAGCTACAAGCAATACATCAGCCTGGACAAGGAGTCACCGGACACCATCAACCCCAGCCTGTACCGCAACGCGCAACTGAGCATGCAGTATGGTTTGTTCAAGGTGACCGACCGCATCTATCAGGTACGTGGCTACGATCTGTCCAACATCACCTTCGTTCAGGGCGATACCGGCTGGATCGTTTTCGATCCGTTGATCTCGACCGAAACCGCCAAGGCCGCCTACGACCTGGTTACCGCCAATCTCGGCGAGCGTCCGGTTGTGGCGCTGGTCTATAGCCACTCACATATCGACCACTACGGCGGCGGGCGCGGCCTGGGCAGCGATGAAGACTTTGCTTCCGGCAAGATCAAGGTATTCGCCCCGGAAGGCTTCAGCGAGCACGCCATCAGCGAGAACGTGATCGCCGGTAACGCCATGAGCCGCCGTGCCATCTACATGTATGGTGCGATGCTGCCGCGCAATGCACAGGGCGGTGTCAACGGTGGCCTCGGTCAGACCACCTCCACCGGCACCACTACCCTGGTTTTGCCGAGCGACTTCATCACCAAAACCGGTGAAGTCGTAACAGTGGACGGTGTCGAGATGGAGTTCCAGATGACGCCGGGCACCGAGGCCCCGGCCGAAATGAATACCTACTTCCCGCAGTTCAAGGCCATGTGGATGGCCGAGAACACCACCAACACCATGCACAACATCCTGACCCTGCGCGGTGCACAGGTGCGCGATGCGTTGAAGTGGTCGAGCTTCCTCAACGAAACCATCGACCGCTACGGCGACAAGGTTGAAGTCAAGTTCCAGAGTCACCACTGGCCGCAGTGGGGCCAGGCCAAGATCAACGACTACTGGAAGAAACAACGCGACATGTACAAGTACACCCACGACCAGTCAGTGAACCTGATGAACAAGGGGTACAACGGCGAAGAAATCTCGGAGATGATCAAGTTGCCGCCTGAGCTGGACCAGTTCTGGCCCAACCGTGGCTACTACGGCACTCTGCGCCACAACTCTCGTGCGGTCTACCAGCGCTACATGGGTTGGTACAACGGCAACCCCTCTGATCTCAACAACCTGCCACCGGAAGACGCGGCGAAGAAATATGTCGCCTACATGGGGGGTGAAGAGGCCGTACTGAAGCTGGCCAAGGCCGACTTTGACAAGGGTGAGTACCGTTGGGTGGCCGAAGTGCTCAAGCACGTGGTCTTCGCCAATCCGAAAAGCTCCGTTGGCAAGGGCCTCCTGGCGGATACCTACGAGCAGCTGGGCTACCAGGCCGAAAGCGGTCCGTGGCGCGGTGTTTACCTGCAGGGCGCGTATGAGCTGCGCAATGGCGTGCCAAGTGCGGGCGGTATCAACACTGCCGGGCCGGACGTAATCAAGGCCATGCCGCCGGAAATGCTCTTCGACTACCTGTCCGTACGCCTCAACGGCCCGAAAGCGGCAGGCAAGAAGATCTTCCTCAACATCGACTTCACCGACCTGAAAAAAGAGTACGGCTTGTCTGTGGAGAACGCAGTACTTAACTACGGCAAGCCGCTGGAGAAGCCGGATGTGACCCTGACCTTGTCCAAGGCCACACTCGATGCCATTCAGCTGAAGCAAACCACCCTGGAAGACGCCATCACCAAAGGCAATCTCAAGGTTGATGGCAAGCGCGAGGCGCTGACCGAGTTCCTCGGTCTGCTCGACACCTTCCCGTTCTGGTTCAACATCGTTACGCCATGAAACAGTCGTTGCTGAAGGCTGCTGGGCTTGCGCTGCTAGTCAGTAGCGCAAGCCCGATGGCTACCGCCTGTGGTTATGACAATCCGTTGGCTGATTTCGCGCCGGCTCACCCTGAGTCGTTGGGGGTGGCGCTAGCAATCTATGATGCCTATGAAAGTAAGCAGTTGCGTAGGCCAGCCCCTTTACCCGGTGGGTTTGGCATGCGCCGTGCACTCAACATCATAGACAAGCTGGAGGCTTCCCTTGGGCCGGATAGCGGTAGCGGAGGGTTCTATCTGCTGATGGTCGAGTCTGGGCTGTGGACGTCCTATCAAACTGTCGATGGCACGTGGGTCGCGACCGCACATGTGGCTGAACCAGCAGTCGGTGAGCCGGTAGTGATTACTGGTGAAGGGGTGCTCATAGCGTTGCAGGGCGGCAAGCTCAACTTCAACCAGGCTATGGAATCCGGCCTACTGCGGGTCGAAGCTTCGACATTGGAAAGTACCGGTATCAAGCAGTCTTGGCAGCAGGCGGCGTTCTCGGTGGCGCAAGCCAACTGAGATAGACGGTTCGCCTGATGCTCCCTGACTAGCCCGGCCCCAGGCCAAGCCACGCATGAGTGATTGAGCAATCATCGTGGCCTGGTTTGGGTTTTCCGTTATTCAGCGACCTTGCGGTGGGGCGTCATTGAGTCGCCCGATTGAGGGGCCTGGGGTGTCCCGGTGTTTCGCTGCCTGAGCTATCAGGTGGTCGACTGGGGGCTGCTGGCTGAATTAGAAGCGGGGCGGAGAAGGGCGGTCGGCAGCACACTGTGTGTGCGGCATGCCGCCTATCATCCCCACTTCAATCTGGCTGGTGGCTTTTTGCCCGGTCGAAGCACCGTTAATCAGCCGGCTGTTCAGCTGCTTCAGCTGCTGTGACGGCAGGCGCTTTTGTCTTGGCCTCGGCGCGTCGTGCTTGCGCATGCTGACGTTTGGCCTGCTGCTTGGCGTGCAATGCCTGTGCGGCAGTCACCGAACCGGCGGTTTGGCCGTTCAGGTCCAGTCGTGGCGCATTTTCGGTCATGCTTGACCAGTAACGGCTGCCCCGACACCAGGTTGCGAGTCCCTGCTTGAGTTGTTCGCGAGTAATGCCAAGCAGCTCCAAGTGTTGCTCGGCATCCTGAAGGATGCCTTCCTTAAGCGGAACCTTGGGCGCCGGGTTAACCGGGAACGCCAGGGGGAAGTGCTTCTGCAGGCGCCAGATCGCCTCCACGGCAGGGTCTTGCTCGCGGGGTTTTTCTTGCCGTGAGGGCGCTTTTTTACGCGGCTTCTGTTCAGCTTGCACCTGCTGTTTTTCGGCGCGCAGGCGGTCACGTAGCTCAGCTAATTGTTCAAAACCCATCGTTCAGTTCGCCAGCTCTTGGTTGATTCGGTGCACGATTATTCCATGCCGTCTATGCAACAGGCTAACCAGCTTTCCAATCGTTGCTGCTACATGCTGGTTAGCGTGTTGGTTGCATCAGTATCTTGGATCTTGCCGAGAGGTGACCCCCTGGATTGATCCAGCAAGGGTGAGCCACTGACACAGCGCTGACCCGCAGGGCGGTGAGGCTACGCCAGGTTCGTCTGGTCTTTATGCCTGCGGCGATATGGCAAGCATTTATCTGTCCCCCCGCAGCGGCACTGCCTGGGTTACCGGGTGCTTGCCTGTCACTTCCTTAGGGCAGCGTGCTCGACATCCGTATTTCTCTGTCCCCACTGATCAGGCAGTTGCGGCCCTGCTGCTTACCGGTATAAAGACGGCTATCGGCGCAGCGGTAGAGCTCGTCCGGGGTTCTCCCGTCGCTCGGCCACTGGGCCAGGCCGAAGGTGGCCGACAGCTCGATCCGCTGGCCGCGATAGTCCAGTGGGTGCTGGCTGATCAGTGCGCGTAACGACTCCACCAGCGGCTTGGCGCTGTCCAGGTCGGTACTGCGCAAGAGCAGGCCGAACTCTTCGCCACCAAGCCGACCGAGGCTGTCGGTGACGCGCAGGCGCTCCAGCAGCAGATCACAGATATGCCGCAGGGCATGGTCGCCGGCATCGTGGCCCCAGCGATCGTTGACCTGCTTGAAGTGGTCGATGTCCATCAGGACGAGCACCAGCGGGCTGTCGCTGCGCTGGGCTTCCTGCAGGCCTCGTATCAGCTCCTGCTTGAAGTGACCTCGGCTGGCGGTGCCGGTCAGCGGATCGGTTTGTGCCTGGTGTTGCAGCTGCGAGTAGGTAATGGCACGGCGGGTTTCGTAGAGGTGCACAAAGACCATGATCAGCGCGCCGCAGAGAATCGCGTTACCGGCGTCGATCAACTCGTGGGCGTTTTGCGGCAGCGGGAAACGCCAGTAGTACAGCAGCAGGGCGCCACCCATGTAGGGCCAGGCCAGTTGCAGTCCGCGGCGTTTGCCCAGCAGCAGGTAGGAGAGCAAGGGGATCAGGTAGGTCCAGACGAAGGCGCTGGCCGAAGCATCCGGCATCAGGGTGATGTAGACCAGGAAGGCGCAAGTCGGAATCAGGTACAGGTAGATCCACAGTTCCAGATTCCTGGTGTGGTAGATCCAGCGAGATGCGCCCAGCAGCCCTGCGCAGACCAGGAGTTCGATGCAGGCGAACAGGCTGTTGCCGGCACTGAACTGCAGCAGGGAAAAGCCACCGATGGTCAGCCCGGTGGACGCGAAGATAAGGCTGACCAGCGAACGCCGGGCGCTGTCCTCCAGGCCGGTCTGGCGCGTATCGCTTTGAGGGCTGTGACGGTGCGGGTACATGGCCTTTCCCATGGGCTGCAAGCACTGGCGCCTTGCTACCCGTTCGATGGTAGACGATTGAGTCTGATCGGGTGGACAAAAAAGACCGACCGCCAGTCGCCATTCGAGAGGCTGCAAGCTAGTCGGGGCGCGCCGAGGTGCGAGCCGCCCTACAGTGGTTCGACTCGCAGGATTACGCCATCCTGCCCGGTCACGCGCACTTCGTGCCCGGCAGGCAGGTCGGGACCACTGACCAGCCACAGGCTGTCGCCGGCTCTGATCTTGCCACGCCCGCCAGCGATGGCCTCGTGCAGCACGAAGCTGCGGCCGATCAGTTCGCTGCCGCGATTGTTCAGTCCGGGCACGTCGGAAAGCTTGCCGGCGCTGCGCTGGCGCTGCCACCAGACCACCGCGGTGAGTACCGAAAGCACGGCGAAGACCAGGAACTGCCAGGTCCAGGGCAGCTCCGGGAACAGGTAGGTGAGCACGCCGACACCGGCGGCGGCCATGCCGATCCACAGCAGGTAGCCACCGGCGCCGAACACTTCGAGGATCAGCAGAACGGCAGCGAAGGCCAGCCAGTCCCAGAACGACAGGTGCTGCAGGTAGTCGATCATTTTGCCGTGCCATCCTTGTCGAACGTCGAGCGAACGATCTCGCCGATGCCACCGACCGCGCCGATTACCTGGCTGGCCTCCAGCGGCATCAGGATTACCTTGCTATTGTCGGCCGCGGCCAACTGGCCCAGGGCGTCGATGTATTTCTGCGCGACGAAATAGTTGACCGCCTGCACGTTGCCGCTGGCGATCGCCTCGGAGACCATGCGCGTGGCTTCGGCCTCCGCCTGAGCGGCCCGCTCGCGGGCCTCGGCTTCGAGGAAGGCGGCCTGGCGTTCGCCTTCGGCTTCGAGAATCTGTGCTTGTTTCTTGCCCTCGGCGGTAAGGATGGCGGCCTGGCGCATGCCTTCGGCCTCGAGGATCTGCGCGCGCTTGATGCGCTCGGCCTTCATCTGCCCGGACATGGCCGCCATCAGGTCTTCGGGCGGGCTGATGTCCTTGATCTCGATGCGGGTGATCTTGATGCCCCAGGGCGCGGTGGCTTCATCCACGGTGCGCAGCAGGCGCTCGTTGATCGCGTCGCGCTGGCCGAGCATGGCGTCCAGCTCCATGGAGCCGAGCACGGTACGGATATTGGTCATCACCAGGTTGCGGATGGCGTGTTCGAGGTTGTTCACCTCGTAGGCGGCCTGCGCCGAGTTGATGATCTGGAAGAAGCAGATCGCATCGATCTGCACCGTGGCGTTGTCGGCGGTGATGACTTCCTGCGGCGGGATGTCGAGCACGTTCTCCATCACGTTGAGCTTGCGACCGATGCGGTCCATCACCGGCACGATGATGTTTAGTCCCGGTTTGAGCGTGGTGGTATAGCGGCCGAAGCGCTCTACCGTCCACTGGTAACCCTGCGGCACCACCTTGAAACCCATGAACACGATGGCCACGGCCAGGCCGACGAAAACAAAGATAAAACCACCTATTTCCATGTCACTGCTTCCTGTGTGTATGCGGCCGGGTCTTGGCCGGCGATGTGGCGAGCGGATGGCGCGGCCAGTGCGGCGATCAGCGCCGGGTCGCGGTTGTAGATGTCCGGCAGGTAGCGCAGCGCGCCACTGGCGTCGGCCTCTACCGTCCAGTAGGCGATCAGCAGGGGGGCTGCGGTGCTCAGGCGGTAGCTTTGGGTCTTGCCGTTGGCCAGGCGCGACTGCACGGCTGTCAGCTCCTCAGGTGGCAGCAGCCAGGCTAGCAGGTTGTCCACTGCCTCGACCCGTACGCAGCCGGAGCTGAAGAAGCGCGGGGATTTGTCGAAGAGCGCCTGGCTGGGGGTGTCGTGCAGGTACACCGAGAAGGGGTTGTCGAAACGCAGCGCCACGCGCCCCAGCGGGTTGCGGCTGCCGGCAGCCTGGCGCAGCAGGATCGCGCCCGGGCTGTTCCAGTCGACCTGTTCGGGATCAAGGCGGTTACCGCTGCGGTCGTACACGCTCATCTCGTGCTGGTCGAGGTAGCTCAGATCGGCACGGATCGCCGGCAGCTTGTCTTCGCGCAGGATGGTCGGCGGCACAGTCCAGGTCGGATTGAGTGTCAGGCGCACGATGCGCGAGGCCAGCAAGGGGGTGGCGCGCTCCGGGCGACCGACCTGGGTGCGAGTGCGCCAGAGTTCGCTGCCGTTCTCGATCACGTGCAGCTCGGCGGCGGCCACGTTGATCACCACCTTGGCCTGGCTCAGGTCGTCGGCCATGCGGCGCAGGCGTTCTAGGTTGGCGCGCAGCTGCCCGCGGCGGGTCAGGGCATCGACATTCAGCTCGTTCAGGCTGGCCGGGCCGAGGATGCCGTCCGGTTTCAGGCCGTGGCGCTCCTGGAAGCTCTGCAGGGCTGTCACGCTGGCGGGGTCGAAGTGCGTGCCCTCGGCCAGCGGTGCAGCCAGGTAACCTTCGGCGGCCAGGCGCGCGCGCAGCAGCGGCATGCGTCCATCGTTGCCGCCGGGCTTCAGCAACGGCCCGGCGGGTAGTGGTTGCCAGTGCCCGGCAGGCTGCAGACGCGCTACGGCGTAAGCGCTACGCAGCAGCCTGTATTGCGCCAGCTGTGGCCGCGCGGCGGCGAAGGCGCTGGCGATGTCGGAGGTGGCGCTGGCAATCGACAGCACGGCCAGGCGCGGGTCGGCACGTGGTTCTTCGGGAGCATGCCAGATGGTTTCCTGGCGCGAGGCCGGCAGGCGCCCGCCGCGCAAGTGCAGCAGGGCCTGCAGGTAGCTGTTACTGGCCTGCAGCTCGGCGCAGTCGTCATCGCCATCGCGCAGGGGATAGTCGGCTGGGTCGAGGCCGTCGTCGGCCAATTGTTGCAGTTGTTCGCGCAGGTGCTGCCGCTGGTCGTGATCACGCCAGGCCGGGCGGCCTTCGCGCAGTCGGTAGAAGTCGTTGAGCAGCAGCTTGGTGGAATCGTCTAGGCTGCTTTCTAGAGGCGCGCAGAGTGGCGCAGGCGCCGCCTGTAGGGGGAGCTGGCCGACCGGTACCTCTATGGCGTGGGCGACCAGCGGTAAGGTGAGCAAGACTATGCTCGGGTAGGATGCACGTTTTTTGAACAACATACTGCTCCAATCCATGGCTCAGTGCGCACGCGAAGGCGGCGCCACAACACCAATAAGTATAGGTGGGTCGAAGTTGGATTTGAGGGCCTGTCGTCGCAGCCTCTGCGCACCGACAGCGGTCTTCGTGACAGGACGTCCGGAGCACATGCTTTTAAAGGTAGTAAACGCATGTTCCGACGCTTGAGCCTGCTCTGTCTGGCAGGGCTGTGGCTGTGTGCCACGCCGCTGATGGCGGCATCTTCGAAGAATGATGCGCTGGTCAAGGATCTTTCCCGCGTCGCCTCCGGGCTCAATCCGCAGGCCTTGCGCGATGCCGTGGCGGCGATGCAATGCGCGGTCAATCACGGCGCGGAGCCCGCGCGTCGCCTGGCGGTGATCGACTATTCCCTGCCGTCCACGGCGCGCCGTCTGTGGATCTTCGACCTGCACAGCAAGCGCCTGCTGCTGCGCGATTATGTGGCTCATGGCCGTCTGTCGGGCGAGAACATCGCCAACAGCTTCTCCAACCGCCTGGGCAGCTACCAGACCAGCCTCGGCCTGTTCCGCACCGCCGAAAGTTATCGTGGCAAGCACGGCTACTCCCTGCGCATGGACGGTCTGGAACCGGGTATCAACGACCTGGCCCGCGAGCGCGCCATCGTCATCCATGGTGCGGCCTATGTGAACCCCGCACTGGTGCGCAAGCAGGGCCGCATCGGCCGCAGCCTGGGTTGCCCGGCGGTACGTCCGGAAGTGGCGCGGATGGTGGTGGACAAGCTCAAGGGCGGCCAGTTTCTCCTGGCCTGGCACTCCGACCCGCGCTGGCTGAAGCGCTCGGCACTGCTGGCCTGCAGGACGTCGCCGAAGACCCTGCAGCTGGCGAAGCAATAGCGCCTACTTTTGCTCGCTCTGCGGGGTGACCCGTAGTACTTCCTCAAGGGTGGTCATACCGGCGGCGATCTTCTGCGCGCCGGACAGGCGCAGGCTGCGCATGCCGTCCTTGAAGGCTGCGCGGCGCAGCGCGACGAGGTCGGTGTCGGCGGTGATCAGCGGCTTGATGTTGTCGTTCAGCAGCATGATCTCGTAAACCCCGGCACGGCCGCGGTAGCCGGTGTCGCGGCACTCCAGGCAGCCCACCGCGCGGTGCGCCTGGGTCGGCAGGGGTGAACTCCAGGGCCGGGTCAGGCTTTGCCAGTCGCTCTCGCTCAGCTCTACCGGCGCCTTGCAGTGCGGGCACAGGGTGCGTACCAGGCGCTGGGCCATCACCCCGAGGATGGTGGCTTTGAGCAGGTAGTGCGGCACGCCCAGTTCGAGCAGGCGGGTAATGGCGCTGGGCGCATCGTTGGTGTGCAGGGTGGAGAGCACCAGGTGGCCGGTCAGTGCTGCCTGGATCGCCATCTCGGCGGTTTCCAGGTCGCGGATCTCGCCGACCATGATGATGTCCGGGTCCTGGCGCATCAGCGCGCGCACGCCGGCGGCGAAGTTGAGGTCGATGTTGTGCTGCACCTGCATCTGGTTGAAGGCCGGTTCGATCATCTCGATCGGGTCTTCGATGGTGCAGACATTCACTTCCTCGGTCGCCAGCTGCTTGAGCGTGGTGTACAGGGTGGTGGTCTTGCCCGAGCCGGTGGGGCCGGTGACCAGGATGATGCCGTTGGGCTGGCCGGTCATGCTCTCCCAGCGGCGCAGGTCGTCCGGCGAGAAGCCCAGCTGGTCGGGGTTCTTCAGCAGCACCTCGGGGTCGAAGATACGCATCACCATCTTCTCGCCGAAGGCGGTGGGCAGGGTCGACAGGCGCAGTTCCACCTCGCCGCCATCCGGGGTCTTGGTCTTGATCCTGCCGTCCTGCGGCTTGCGCTTTTCGGCGATGTTCATCCGCCCGAGGTTCTTCAGGCGGCTGACCACTGCCATGGTCACCTGGATCGGGAACTGATAGACGTTGTGCAGCACACCGTCGATGCGAAAGCGCACGGTGCCGATTTCACGCCGTGGCTCGATGTGGATGTCGCTGGCGCGTTGCTGGTAGGCGTACTGGAACAGCCAGTCGACGATGTTGACGATGTGCGCGTCGTTGGCGTCCGGCTCCTGGTCGCTGGCGCCCAGGCTGAGCAGCTGCTCGAAGTTGCCCACGTTGCTGGTTTTGATGTCCTGGGCATTGGCGCCGCTGACCGAGCGCGCCAGGCGATAGAACTCGGTGGTAAAGCGCTGCAGGTCAACCGGGTTGACCACCACGCGCTTGATCGGCCGCTTCAGGACATGAATCAGGTTGGCTTCCCAGCTGTGCACGTAGGGCTGGGCGCTGGCGATGGTCACCGCCTCGCTGTCCACGGCCACGGCGAGAATCTTGTGGCGCTGGGCAAAGGCGTAGGACATCAGCGGCGTGACCGCCGCCACGTCGATCTTCAGTGGGTCGATGCGCAGGTAGGGCTGGCCGGACTGGTTGGCTAGCCACACGGTCAGGCCTTCCAGGTCGATCTTCTTGCCGGGGCGCTGCAGGTCGTCCAGTTGCTGCGCAGCGAGGAACTCCAGCGGGTGCATCTGCGCGTTGCCGGAGGCGCGGCGCAGCACCATGCACTGTTCGGCGTTCTCCTGGGAGACTCGGCCCTGAGCGACCAGGTCGCGGAGGATATCGTTGAGATCGAGCCAGCGATCCTGGGCGGGCGAGGCGAGAACGGACATGGAGCTCCCTTTGTGTGGATGGCGGGGTGAGCAGCTTATTTCAGCAGCAGCTTCCAAGGTTTGAGCGTGGCCACAGTATGGGCCTGTGCCACGCGGGCGGCCAACACCTCGGCATCCAGCGGTTGCTGGGCCAGCTCGTGCAGTTTGCCCATCTCGCCATATAGGCGGTCGACTTCCGGTACCTCCAGCACCTGGCGGGCCAGGCGCAGCCAGACCTGGATGCGTTCGATACGCGGCAGCTGCTCGGCCAGGTCTTCCGGTTGCTGCTGGTAGCGCTTGAGCTGCAGCGCGGCGCCTTCTTCGGCGAGCAGATGCGGCAGCCAGTTACCGAGCACCGCTGCACCCTGGCGATTGCCGCGCGCGTTGCGCTCGACCGTCCAGCTGCGATTGAGCAGCCAGCGCGACAGACTGAGCGAGAACAGGCCCCAGCGATTGCCCTGCAGCTCGGCGGCGAACAGCGCGGGCGCGTTCTGCCGCAGTTCGTCATTGTCCTGGCCGGCCAGCAGGCGAGGGCGCCAGTCGTTCAGCAGGGCATCCAGCGTCTCGCGCAGGTCATGGCTGCTGGCGCGCGGCGCCGCCTGGCCCAGGCTGCCGAGCAGGGCGCGCAGCTCGATCAGTCGGTCCAGCCACTGGCTGAGCAGTTTCCAGTGGCCGCTCCAGCGGTACTGTTCGGCCAGGCGCTGGCTGCTGCCGAGCAGGTGCCAGGCGAGGGCGGCGAAGACGTCATCCAGGCTCTGTTCGGCACTCAACTCGGGCGCCGGTAGGGCCAGGCTGTAGCTGGCGGAGTCGAACAGGCGATAGCCGCGCTCGGCCTTGCTGATGTCGCAGGGCATCAGCGGCAGGTCGGCGGCCAGCTCGCAGGCCAGCTCCAGCAGGGCGGCCGGCTGGCCTTCGCGCAGCTCCAGTTCCAGCTCGCAGATTTCCTCTTCGCCTTCGCCGGCGACCACCTTGCCCAGGTCGAGGGCAGCCTCGATCACGGTCTTGGCCTTGCCGCGGCCCCAGGCGATTTCCGCCTTCTCACGGACGAAGTCGGTGGTGAACAGGGGCTTGAGCTGTTTCTTGTCCAGCTCGGCCAGGCTGGCCGGCCAGCAGTCGTCGGTGAGTTTCTTGGTGTCCAGCTTGGCCTTGCTCAGGTGCCAGTCCCACTCGTTGCGTTCCGACAGCCCGGCCACACTCTGGCCACGGCTCTTCAGCGTCTGGATCACCTGCTCGCCGTCGCGGCGCAGGCGCAGGGCCACGCGGGCCTGGGCCAGGTCACGGTCGAGGGTGTCGAAATATTGATTGAACAGCGGGTGGGACGACCAGCCGGACTTGTTGCGCTTCTTTAGAAGCGGGTGTTCACGCAGCGCCGCCAGGGTTTCGCGGCTGACGCGCAGTTTGATTTCGGTTTCTTTGTTCATGGCAGCGCCTATCATGAAATTGTTGCAGTCCGATGTGTCGCATTGGCCGGCGAGCAAAGCCCACCTATAATTGCCGCCTTTTCCAACAGGGGCCTCCCTAAATGCCAACCAATCCCTTCGTCAGCCTGTTCGGTCGTTCGCCGATTGGCCCCATGCAGCAGCACATCGCCAAGGCGCATGAGTGTGCCGCCAACCTGGTGCCGTTCTTCGAGGCGGTTATGGCTCAGGACTGGGCTGAAGTCGCCCGCGTGCAACAGGAAATGGTGCGTCTGGAGAAGGAAGCCGACAAGCTCAAGAAGAGCGTGCGTCTGAACCTGCCGAAGAGCCTGTTCCTGCCGGTGCCGCGCTCGGACTTGCTGGAGCTGCTCAGTGTACAGGACAAAGTAGCCAATAAAGCCAAGGACATTGCAGGGCTGATGCTGGGCCGCGAAATGGCCATCCCGGCCGAGCTGCAGCCGCTGATCCGCGCCTTCGTGCAGCGCACCGTCGACGCCAGTGCCCAGGCACTGCGGGCGATGAACGAGCTGGATGAATTGCTGGAAACCGGTTTCGGTGGCCGTGAGGCCAAGCTGGTAGAAAACCTGGTAGAGGAGCTGGACGGTATCGAGGATGACACCGACCGTCTGCAGATCGAGGTGCGTCGCACCCTGTTCAAGCTGGAGAAGGATTTGCCTCCGGTGGACGTGATGTTCCTCTACCAGATCATCGACTGGGTCGGTGATGTCGCCGACCGTGCCCAACGTGTGGGCAACCGTCTGGAACAACTGCTGGCGCGTTAAGCGCCAGTGTCCTTCTGGGATAACAGGTAAAACTCTCTATGTCTCTTATTGCGGATTACGGCTTCGTACTCCTGGTACTCGCCTGCCTGTTCGGCTTCTTCATGGCCTGGGGTGTCGGCGCCAACGATGTGGCCAACGCCATGGGCACCTCGGTCGGCTCGCGTGCCCTGACCATCAAACAGGCGATCTTCATCGCCATGGTCTTCGAGTTCTGTGGCGCCTACCTGGCCGGCGGCGAGGTCACCGAGACCATCAAGAACGGCATCGTTGATGCCGAGCTGATCAGTCCCGATCTCATGGTCTTGGGCATGATGTCGGCGTTACTGGCGGCCGGCTCCTGGCTGCTGATCGCCTCGATGAAAGGCTGGCCGGTCTCCACCACCCACTCCATCGTTGGCGCGGTGATCGGCTTCGCCGCTGTCGGTGTTTCGACCGATGCCGTGCACTGGGAGTCGGTCGGCCCGATCGTCGCCAGCTGGGTGATTACCCCGTTCCTCTCCGGTCTGGTCGCCTTTGGCCTGTTCATGAGCGTGCAGGCGTTGATCATCAACACCGACAATCCGTTCAAGAACGCCAAGCGCTTCGTGCCGCTGTACATGTTCCTCACCGGTTTCATGGTGTCGATCATGACCCTGTCCAAGGGCCTCAAGCACATCGGTCTGAACCTCTCCAGCAATGAGAGTCTGTTGCTGTCGGTGGGTGTTGGCACCCTGGTGATGCTGCTGGGCATCGCCCTTCTCAGTCGCATCAAAATCGACGAGGAAGCCGACAAGGCCTTCCACTTTGCCAGCGTCGAGCGCGTGTTCGCCGTATTGATGATTTTCACTGCCTGCTCCATGGCTTTCGCTCACGGTGCCAACGACGTGGCCAACGCGGTCGGTCCGCTGGCCGCCATCGTCGGTGTGATCGAGTCCGGCGGCGCTGCTTCGGTTGCCGCCAAGTCCGCTGTGCCGGGTTGGGTGCTGCTGCTTGGCGCGGTCGGTATCGTCATCGGCCTGGCTACCTACGGCTACAAGGTGATCGCCACCATCGGCAAGGAAATCACCGAGCTGACCCCCAGCCGTGGTTTCGCCGCCGAGCTGGCGACGGCCTCCACCGTGGTTGGTGCCTCGGCTGTCGGCCTACCGGTCTCTACCACCCACACGTTGGTCGGCGCCGTGCTGGGCATCGGCATCGCACGTGGTATCGGCGCACTGAATCTCGGCGTGATCGGCTCCATCTTCATGTCCTGGATCGTCACCCTGCCGGTCGGTGCCGGCCTGTCGATCCTGTTCTTCTTCATCCTGCGCGGCGTGTTCCTCTAACCGGCGGTTTATTCCTCGGTAACGATGCCCCTATGATGGGGCATCGTCCGTGGAGACCGCCGATGCCGCTTCCCTCGCTCAAGGATCAACTCGCCGCGCTGATTGCCGCGCCTTCGGTGAGCTGCACCCAGTCGCACTGGGATCAATCCAATCGCGCCGTCATCGACCTGCTGGCCAGCTGGCTGGCCGAGCTGGGTTTTGCCTGCGAAATCCAGGACGTGGCGCCAGGCAAGGCCAATCTGCTGGCCACCTATGGCAGTGGCCCCGGCGGCCTGATACTGGCTGGTCATAGCGATACCGTACCTTTCGATGCCGAGCTGTGGCAGAGCGACCCGCTCAAGCTCAATGAGCAGGGCGACCGTTGGCTGGGGCTGGGCGTGTGCGACATGAAGGGCTTCTTTCCGCTCATCATCGAAGCCGTGCGTGAGCTGCTCGATCAGCCCTTCAAGCAGCCGCTGCTGGTGTTGGCGACTTGCGACGAGGAAAGCTCGATGTCCGGTGCTCGTGCCCTGGCCGAGGCCGGCAGGCCGCTGGCGCGCGCGGCGGTGATCGGTGAGCCGACGGGCCTGAAGCCGATTCGCCTGCACAAAGGCATCATGATGGAGCGCATCGATATCCTCGGGCAGAGCGGGCACAGCTCCGATCCCGGCCTGGGGCGCAGCGCCCTGGAGGCCATGCAGGACGTCCTCGGCGAGCTGCGCGTGCTGCGCAGCCAGTGGCAGCGCGAGTTCAACAATCCGCAGTTCACGGTGCCGACGCCGACGCTGAACCTCGGTTGCATTCACGGCGGCGACAACCCCAACCGTATCTGCGGCCAGTGCGCCCTGGAGTTCGACCTGCGCCCGCTGCCGGGCATGGACCCGCAACAGCTGCGCGCGGCGATAAACGCCAAGCTGCGGCCAGTGGCCGAGCGCCATCAGGTACGTATCGATTACGCGCCGCTGTTCGCCAGCGTGCCGCCTTTCGAGCAAAGCGCCGACAGCGAGCTGGTGCGGCTGGCCGAACGGCTCACCGGGCATGCGGCGCAATCGGTGGCATTTGCCACCGAAGCGCCTTATCTTCAGCAGCTCGGCTGCGAAACCATCGTCCTCGGTCCCGGCGACATCGCCTGTGCCCATCAGCCGAATGAATTTCTCGAGCTGGCGCGTATCGAACCCACTGTGCAGCTGCTGCGCCAGCTGATTCAGCACTACTGCCTGTAAACCCGCCCTGTCATGAAGGAGCACCTGATGTTGCGACGAAGCTAGGCCGACCCTCTTCCCCCGCGGAAGCCAATCACCCTTCGTCTTTTGCTCGACAGGCTTGTACATGCACGACTACGTCAACTGGCTGCGCCACGCTTCCCCCTATATCAACGCCCACCGGGACTGCACCTTCGTGGTGATGCTGCCCGGCGAGGGCGTGGAACATCCGAATTTCGGCAATATCGTTCACGACCTGGTGCTGCTGCACAGCCTCGGCGTGCGTCTGGTGCTGGTGCATGGTTCGCGCCCGCAGATCGAGGCGCGTCTGGCCGAGCGTGGCCTGACCCCGCGCTATCACAAGGATCTGCGCATCACCGATGGCCCGACCCTGGACTGCGTGATCGATGCCGTGGGCAGCCTGCGTATCGCCATCGAGGCGCGCCTGTCGATGGACATGGCCGCCTCGCCGATGCAGGGCTCGCGCTTGCGCGTGTCCGGCGGCAACTTCGTCACCGCGCGGCCGATCGGCGTGCTTGACGGTATCGACTATCACCACACTGGCGAGGTGCGCCGGGTCGATCGCAAGGGCATCGGTCGCCTGCTTGACGAACGCAGCATCGTGCTGCTCTCGGCGCTGGGTTACTCGCCCACCGGCGAGATCTTCAACCTGGCCTGCGAGGACGTCGCCACCCGCGCGGCCATCGACCTGCAGGCCGACAAGCTGCTGCTGTTCAGCCCCGAGCGCGGCCTGCTCGACGAGCAGGGCAAGCTGGTGCGTGAGCTACGCCCGCAGCAGGTGCCGGCGCACCTGGCACGCCTCGGCAGCTGCTACCAGGCCGAGCTGCTCGACGCTGCGGCCCAGGCTTGTCGGGCCGGGGTCAAGCGCAGTCATATCGTCAGCTACATGGACAACGGCGCGCTGCTGACCGAGCTGTTCACCCGTGACGGCGGCGGCACCCTGGTCGACCAGGAGCAGTTCGAGTCGCTGCGCGAGGCGACGATCGAGGATGTCGGGGGGCTGATCGAGCTGATCACCCCGCTGGAGGATCAGGGCATCCTGGTGCGTCGCTCGCGCGAGGTGCTGGAGCGCGAGATCGAGCAGTTCAGCATCGTTGAGCGCGACGGTCTGATCATCGCCTGCGCTGCGCTGTATCGCCTGGCCGATTCCGATGCCGGCGAGCTGGCCTGCCTGGCGGTCAACCCGGAATACCGCCATGGCGGCCGCGGTGACGAGTTGCTGGAGCGTATCGAAGAGCGCGCCCGGGAGCAGGGGCTGAAGACCCTGTATGTACTCACCACGCGCACTGCCCACTGGTTCCAGGAGCGCGGCTTCGAACCCAGCGCGGTGGAGCGTCTGCCGGCCTCGCGGGCTTCGCTGTACAACTACCAGCGCAATTCAAAGATTTTCGAGAAAACGTTGTAGCTCGCTGGGGGCGCACAAACTCGGTTCAGGTGGTGGCCACAATATGTGGGTGTTGTCGTCCTGTGCTGCTCAATCGCAACTGGACGTCGGCACCATGCCGCGTGCCCGTGGGCAGGAAGGGTGTAGGTTGGGTTGAGGCGAAGCGCCGAAGCCCAACGCAGGGGCTTCCTCCTCACTCCGCTGTTGGGCTTCGCTGCGCTCAACCTGCGCGGCCCGACCCAACCTACGCCCTACGGCTCTGACCGTGAGTGCGGGCTGGCGGATGAAGGCAGTTGCACCCACGTTGCGCTTCGGGCTAGTCATGAAAAGGGCCGCATCTGCGGCCCTTTGTATTTGGCGTGGATTAGGCGCTGCGCCGCTGGTGCAGTTTGAACTGCTCGTTGCCATCGTCCCAGCCCGCTTCCCAGGCGGCGGCCAGCACCTCGGCAGAGTGCGGCTGCTGGTGCAGTGGCTGGCCGGTGAGGCCGGCCATGTAGCCCTGCTGGTAGGCCTTGGCCAGGCTGTCCAGGCTCCAGTCGTGGTTGTCGGTGTCAGGCGTCATGGCGGCGGGTCGGTGCGGATTTCCTCCACAGGCTAGCCGCTGTCGGCGGATCTGGCTGACCGCTGGTCAGGGCCGAACGGTCGAAGTGGCGGAATTGTGACGGACTGCCGCTGTTACGCCGGGCCCGTCACCCAGGTGCCTGATTTCAAACGTCAATATTGAGGATGCTGGCCTGGTAGGCGGCGACAAAGGCATCGAAGTCACCGCTTTCCGCCTGCTCCAGTTCGGTTTGATCGTTCAGCGAGGTGCGGGCCATGGCGTCGAAGTGCGCCTGCTCTGCTGCGCTCAGTGGCTGGGCGCGGAAAGTGGCAGCATGGGCCTTGCTTTGGCGCAGGGCAAAGTCACGGAAGCTTTCCCCGGTAGTGTTCAGCTCGGCCAGCACGCGCGCAGAAGGGGTCAGGTTGACGTCCTCGACCTTGCGTCGCTGCAGGTGCAGAGCCGTCTGGTAGGCGTCGCCGCCATGGGCCTGGTCGAGCAGGGCGGCGATAGGCGCGAAAGCGTCCAGCAACTCGCCGGCCCAGGTGCGCAGCTCCACCGATTGGCCGTCACGTTGCAGGTGCAGGCCGGGACGGCGGCCTTCCTTGACCGTCTTGAGGAAGTTGTCGGTGCAGGCGTGGCACTCGTCATTGGCCAGCAGCGGGCTGGCCTGCAGGGCGCAGTACAGGATGAATGCGTCGAGGAAGCGCGCCTGATCGAGATCAAGGCCCAGTGGCAGGTAGGGGTTGATGTCCAGGCAGCGCACTTCCACGTATTGCACGCCACGGCTGCTCAGGGCCTGGATGGGGCGCTCACCGGAACGGGTGACGCGTTTCGGGCGGATGCTCGAGTAGTACTCGTTCTCGATCTGGATGATGTTGGTATTGAGTTGCAGCCACTGACCGTCGGCGTCCTTGGTGCCGATCTCGGCATAGGGCGCATAGGGCGTGGCGACGGCTGAACGCAGGCTGTCGATGTAGCTGGCCAGGTCGTTGTAGCAGGGCGTCAGCCCGGACTGGGCGCTGCTCTGGTAGCCCAGGTCGCTCATGCGCAGGCTGGTGGCGTATGGCAGGTAGAGGGTATCGGCGTCGAGCTGCTGCAGGTGGTGCGGGCGGCCGCGCAGGAAGCTGGCGTCCAGCGCCGGCGAGGCGCCGAACAGGTACATCAGCAGCCAGCTGTAGCGACGGAAGTTGCGGATCAGCGAGATATAGGCGGCCGACTGGTAGTCCTGGAGGCTGCCGGCTTCACCGTCGAGCTGCTGCAACAGCGGCCAGAGTGCCTCGGGCAGGCTGAAGTTGTAGTGGATGCCGGCGATGCACTGCATGGTCTTGCCATAGCGCAGGGCCAGGCCCTGGCGGTACACGTACTTCAGACGGCCGATATTGGAGTTGCCGTAGCGGGCGATGGGGATATCCGCTTCGTCCGGCAGCTGGCCGGGCATCGACGGGCTCCACAGGTATTCGCCGTGCAGCTGGCTGGCGGCGAAGCGGTGGATGCGTTCCAGGTCGGCCAGGGTGGCGGCCGGATCGGCTTCGGCCGGGGTGATGAACTCCAGCAGGGCCTCGGAATAATCGGTGGTGATTTGCCCGTGGGTCAGGGCCGAGCCCAGTGCGCGCGGGTGTTCGCTCTGCGCCAGCTCGCCCTGTTCGGTCACGCGCAGGGTCTCGCGCTCGATACCGTGCAGGCACTGGGTCAGCAGGGGCAGGTGGACAGTGTCGCCGAGCAAGGCCAGGCGGCGGGAAAGGAGATCGCTCAAAGTTCGGGTTCCTTCACTCGACGGTCGCCCCTATATGGGGACGCTGACTCGACTCTGCAAGTCGCTCCGCAGGAAGGCGAGCATGCGCCGAGCAGGGCGCTCGGCGCAATGCCGGGGCGCGACGCTTATTTGCAGATAAAGGTGGCCTGGGCGCTGGCCACCAGCTTGTCGCCCTGGCTGGCGCGCGCTTCGATCACATGCACCTTGCGCCCGGCGTTGATGACCTTGGCAAGGCACACCACCTCGCCCTCCTCGACGGCGCGGATGTAGTTGATCTTGCATTCCAGGGTCATGCTGCCGGCCTCGCCGCCGAACAGGCTGTGGCTGGCCTGGCCGAGGGCGGTGTCGATCAGCGAAAACAGCGCGCCGCCGTGCATGCGCCCGTGCAGATTGAGCATCTGCTCCTGCATGCTCATGCGCAGTTCGGCCTCACCATTTTCGGCGCGCAGGATGCGGATGCCGAGCAGGCGGCTGAAGTTGCTGTCCTTGCCCACCGGGGACTGGTCGCTCATGGCTTATTTCCTCAGCTGCTTGGCGTTGGCGAACAGCGAGGCCATGGCCGCGTTGGTCGGCGCCGGCTTGTCCTGGCTGGAGTGGCGCTCGCTGCGCGGCGCATTGCCGGCGCGGCCCTGGCCATTGCCGCGGCCGCCACGCGGGCCATCGACCTTCTCGCCAGGGGTATCGCTCATGCGCATGGACAGGCCGACGCGGTTGCGCGGGATGTCCACTTCCATGACTTTCACTTTGACGATATCGCCGGCCTTGACCACCTCGTACGGGTCCTTGACGAACTTTTCCGACAGCGCGCTGATGTGCACCAGGCCGTCCTGGTGCACGCCGATGTCGACGAAGGCGCCGAAGTTGGTGACGTTGGTCACCACGCCTTCCAGCACCATGCCCGGCTGCAGGTCCTTGAGGCTCTCGACGCCATCCTGGAACTCGGCGGTCTTGAACTCCGGGCGCGGGTCGCGGCCGGGCTTGTCCAGTTCCTTGAGGATGTCGGTGACGGTCGGCAGGCCGAAGCTCTCGTCAGTGAAACGCTTGGGATCGAGGCTGCGCAGGAAGCTGGAGTCGCCGATCAGCGAGCGGATGTCGCGGCCGGTGTCCCGGGCGATGCGCTGCACCAGCGGGTAGGTTTCCGGGTGCACGGCGGAGGCGTCCAGCGGGTTGTCACCGTTCATCACGCGGAGGAAGCCGGCGGCCTGCTCGAAGGTCTTGTCGCCCAGGCGCGGCACCTTCTTCAGCTCGCTGCGGCTCTTGAACGCGCCGTTGGCGTCGCGGAACTGCACGATGTTGTTGGCCAGGGTGCTGTTGAGGCCGGAGATGCGCGCCAGCAGGGCGGCGGAAGCGGTATTCACATCCACGCCGACGGCGTTCACGCAGTCCTCGACCACCGCGTCCAGTGAGCGCGCCAGCTTGAGCTGCGACACGTCGTGCTGGTACTGGCCGACGCCGATGGATTTCGGGTCGATCTTCACCAGCTCGGCCAGCGGGTCCTGCAGGCGGCGGGCGATGCTTACTGCGCCGCGCAGCGACACGTCCATGTCCGGGAATTCGCGGGCGGCCAGCTCGGACGCCGAGTACACCGAGGCGCCGGCCTCGGACACCATCACCTTGGTCAGCTTGAGGCCCGGTACGGCCTTGATCAGGTCGGCGGCCAGCTTGTCGGTCTCGCGGCTGGCGGTGCCGTTGCCGATCGAGATCAGGTCCACCGCGTGCTTGGCGCACAGCCTGGCGAGGATGGCCAGGGTGCCGTCCCAGTCGTTGCGCGGCGCGTGCGGGTAGACGGTGGTGGTTTCCAGCACCTTGCCGGTGGCGTCGACCACGGCCACCTTGCAGCCGGTGCGCAGGCCCGGGTCAAGCGCCAGGGTGGCGCGCGGACCGGCCGGAGCGGCCAGCAGCAGGTCGTGCAGGTTGCGGGCGAACACGGTGATCGCCTCGTCCTCGGCCTTCTCGCGCAGCTCGCCGAGCAGGTCGGTTTCCAGGTGGGTGTAGAGCTTGACCTTCCAGGTCCAGCGCACCACTTCGCCCAGCCACTTGTCGGCGGCGCGGCCGCGCTGCGCGATGCCGAAGCGCTCGGCGATCATCAGCTCGCACGGGTGCAGGGTGCCGGGCGTTTCGTCGCCGACCTTGAGGCTGGCGCCGAGGATGCCCTCGTTACGGCCGCGGAAGATCGCCAGGGCGCGGTGCGAGGGCACGCTTATCAGCGGCTCGTCATGTTCGAAGTAGTCGCTGAACTTGGCGCCTTCGGCCTCTTTGCCGGCGACCACGCGGGCGCTGAGGGTGGCCTCGTTCTTCAGGAAGGAGCGCAGTTTGTCGAGCAGACTGGCGTCTTCGGCGAAGCGCTCCATGAGGATGTACTTGGCGCCTTCCAGCACGGCCTTGATATCGGCGAAGCCCTTCTCTGCATCGATGAAGCGCTCGGCCTCGTTTTCCGGATTCAGCTCGGGGTTGCCGAACAGCGCGTCGGCCAGCTCGCCGAGGCCGGCTTCCAGGGCGATCTGGCCCTTGGTGCGGCGCTTCTGCTTGTATGGCAGGTAGAGGTCTTCGAGGCGGGTCTTGGTGTCGGCCTCGTTGATCTCACGGGTGAGTTCCGGGGTCAGCTTGCCCTGTTCCTCGATGCTGGCGAGGATCGCCGCGCGGCGCTCGTCCAGTTCGCGCAGGTAGCGCAGGCGCTCTTCCAGGTGACGCAGCTGGGTATCGTCCAGGCTGCCGGTGACTTCCTTACGGTAGCGGGCGATGAAGGGCACGGTGGAACCTTCGTCGAGCAGGGCCACGGCGGCGGCGACCTGTTGCGGGAGGACGCCGAGTTCGGCGGCGATACGCTTGTTGATGCTATCCATGAACACTACCTGCAGCGGAACGGGAGTCGGCAGGGCCGACGCGAAAGCGCCGCATTATAAACAGCGCTTTTCCTGGCGGGCGGGAACTCCATCGGGAAAAATCTGCTAACAATGGCTGGCACGGCAGTACGCGGCCTTCGGCCATAATGCCGCCACTCAACTAAGGGGAAGATGCATGAGCACTGCAGCTGCGCCGGAAGGCGAAAAAATCCTGATCGTCGACGATGACCCTGGTCTGCGCCGTCTGCTGGAGCGCTTCCTCAGCGAGCAGGGCTACCGCGTGCGTGCGGTGGAAAATGTCGAACAGATGGATCGCCTGCTGTCCCGTGAGCTGTTCCAGCTGCTGGTGCTGGATCTGATGCTGCCGGGCGAGGACGGCCTGTCCGCCTGCCGCCGCCTGCGCGAAGCGAACAACCAGATGCCGATCATCATGCTCACCGCCAAGGGCGACGAGGCCAGCCGTATTCAGGGCCTGGAAGGCGGCGCCGATGATTACCTGGCCAAGCCGTTCAACCCGCGCGAACTGCTGGCGCGGATCAAGGCCGTACTGCGTCGGCAGGCGCCGGTCGTGCCAGGCGCGCCGGGCAGCGAGGACGCCACCGTCAGTTTCGGTGACTACGAGCTGTCCCTGGCCACTCGCGAGCTGAAGAAGGGCGACGAGCTGCACATGCTGACCACCGGCGAGTTTGCCGTGCTCAAGGCGCTGGTCCAGCATGCCCGCGAGCCGCTGACCCGCGACAAGTTGATGAACCTGGCCCGCGGCCGTGAGTGGGATGCGCTGGAGCGCTCCATCGACGTGCAGATTTCCCGCCTGCGCCGGCTGATCGAGCCTGATCCGTCCAAGCCACGTTATATCCAGACCGTCTGGGGCGTGGGCTATGTCTTTGTGCCGGATGGCAACAAGTGATTCATAGGTTGGTGCTGAGCGACGCGAAGCCCAACATTCAATGCATGCAGCTTGAGCATTCGGTGTCGGGCTCCAGTGCTATGCGCCTCAGACCGACCTACCGCTGAGTGCCATGAAAACCCCAGTCTGGTTCCCACAAAGCTTCTTCGCCCGCACCCTGTGGCTGGTGCTCATCGTCGTACTGTTCTCCAAGGCGTTGACCCTGGTGTACCTGATGATGAACGAGGATGTGCTGGTCGATCGCCAGTACAGCCACGGTGCGGCGCTGACCCTGCGCGCCTACTGGGCAGCCGACCCCGAAGACCGCCCGCACATTGCCGAGGCAGCAACGCTGACCCGCGTGCCCGGTGAACAGGTGCCAGCCACCGAGCAGCACTGGCCCTATTCGGAAATATTCCTGCGCCAGATGCAGTCTGAACTGGGCCCGGACACCGAGGTGCGAGTGCGCGTGCAGAGCCCGCCGGCGCTCTGGGTGCGGGCGCCGAGTCTGGGTGAGGACTGGCTCAAGGTGCCGCTGTATCCCTATCCGCTGCGTGGCCAGCGCATCTGGAGCGTGCTCGGCTGGTTCCTCGGCATTGGCCTGTTGTCCACCGCGGCGGCGTGGATTTTCGTCATGCAGCTCAATGCGCCGCTCAAGCGCCTGGTGTTCGCCGCCCGCCAGTTCGGCCAGGGGCGCAGCGTACGTCTGCCGGTTGGCGACACGCCAAGCGAGATGACGGAGGTGTACCGAGCGTTCAACCAGATGGCCGACGACATCGAGCTCGGCGCCCGCGAGCGTGAGCTGATGCTGGCGGGCGTGTCGCATGATCTGCGCACACCGTTGACCCGCCTGCGCCTGTCGCTGGAGCTGATGAGCAGTGACGCCGAGCTGACCGAAGACATGATCCGCGATGTCGAGGACATGAACGCCATCCTCGACCAGTTCCTCGCCTTCATCCGCGACGGCCGTGACGAGAAGCCCGAGCCATGCGACCTGGCGGCTCTGGTGCGCGAGGTGGTGGCACCTTATAACCAGCACGCCGAGCAGGTACACCTGTACCTGGAGCCCTTGCCGCAGTTTCCGCTGCGGCGCGTGTCGGTCAAGCGCCTGCTGGCCAACCTGCTGGATAACGCGCTGCGCTATGGCGGGCAGAGCGTCGAGGTGGTGACCAGCCTGGCCGGTGACGAGAGCGCGCCCTATGTGGTGCTCAGTGTGCTGGATCGCGGTCCGGGTATTGCGGCGGCGGAGATGGACGAGATCTTCAACCCCTTCATCCGTGGCGATCGTGCCCGTGGCGGCAAGGGCACGGGGCTGGGCTTGGCCATCGTCAAGCGCATCGCGGCCCTGCACGGCGGCAGTGTGGAGCTGCGTAACCGCTCCGGTGGCGGCCTCGAAGCACGCATCTGCCTGCCGCTGGGATTGTTGTTGCCGCGCCACGCCAGCTGATTCCCGCGACCAGCCCTGGGTGGCTGGGCTGATCTATGCTGCACAGGTGATCAGCATGAGGTCCGCATGGCTGCAGCGACCGACCGACTGCCGAGGTGGAGCTGGTGGCTTCCGCTGCCCTTGCTGCATCTGGCAACCTGGATATCCCTGTCGACTCAGTTCGCCAGCGGTATTGCGCTCTGTTACCTGCCGTTTGTTCTGGGCCTGTGCGGTGTGCTCTGGTGGGGCGCGCGGGTGTTGCCGGCGGTCTATCTCAACGCGTTGCTGAGCGCCCCTCTGTGGGGGCTCGACTGGCGTCTGGCGCCGCTGCATGCACTGCCCGAGGTGCTGGCGCTGGGCCTGGCCTGGTTGGCCCTGGGCAGCCGAGGGGATGTGGCCCTGCCGAATCTGGGCAATCTCTGGCGTCTGCTGGTCCTTGGCGTGCTCGGTCCCGCCCTGGTATTGGCCCTGGGCATGCAGGCCGGCCTATTGCTGGCAGGGCAGCTACAGGCTGAGGCGTTGCCGGCAACGCTCTTCCATGTCTGGCTGCTCGACAGCCTATGCGCCATCGCGCTGGGGGTGCCGTTACTGGTTTACCTTACGCCCTGGCTACGCCGCCGGCGCTGGGCATTGCCGGCGAGTCGCCTATGCCGCAGATCGTCCGAGGGCGCTGCCGAACACTGGTGGTTGCTGGTGCCGGTCGGGCTGGCGGCGTCTCTGGCGTTGTGGGGGCTGCCGATGTTGGTGCTGCTACCGCTGTTGGCCTGTGTACTGCTGTCTCTGGCCGTGCTCCGTGGTTTTGCCGGCGCCGTGCAGGGCGTTTTGCCAACGCTGCTGGCGGCGCTGCTGTTGCCCTTGCTGCAGCCCATGGCCTGGCAGGCCGAGCATGGCAGGGAGGTCTACCTGTTCCTCCTATTGCTGGCTGTCAGCAGCCTGCTGGTGGGCCGGGCGCGCAGTGATCTGCATGAGACGCGCCGTCAGGGCGCGGCACTGCAAAAGGATCTGGCCCTGGCCAACCTGGCGCTGCAGGCCTGCCCGCTCGGGGTATCGATTTCCGATGTGCGCCAGCCCGGCGTGCCCTTCATTTATTGCAACCCGGCGCTGGAGCGCATCAGCGGCTACAGTCGCGAGGAAATCATTGGCGCCTCCAGCCGCCTGCTGGTCGATCAGGACGAGTCGCAGAGCGGTCAGCTGCGTGTGCGTCAGGCCATCCGTAGCGGGGTGGTGCATCAGGAGGTGCTGCGCAATTACCGCAAGAATGGCCAGTTCTTCTGGAACGAGGTGACGGTTGCGCCGTTGCTGGACGACTACGGTCAGGTCAGCCATGTAGTGGCGCTTAACCACGATGTCAGCGAGCGCGAGCGGATCGCCTCGGAACTGTCACGCAGTCGTGAAGAACTGTTGCGCCAGGCCCATCTGCTGAGCCAGACCGAGGCGGTGGCCGATATCGGGGGCTGGGTGCTGGAGGTGGCCGATCAGCGCATGCACTGGACCGATGGCTGCTTTCGCCTCAACGAGCTGGACCCCAAGGATGGCGCGCCCAATCTGCAGGCTTCCCTGGCCCGCTATGATCAAGACAGTCGCCAGTTGATCGAGACCACCCTGAGCGAGGCGCTGCGTAGCGGTCAGGCCTTTGACCTGGAAGTGCGTCTGATCGGCGCCAGGGGCACTCAGCGCTGGGTGCGTCTGAAGGGGTTTGCGGAGTTCGACGGAGAAGGGCCAGTGCGCCTGTACGGGACGCTTCAGGATGTCAGCGCCCGCAGGCGTACCGAGCAGCAGTTGCGTGAGCGGGATGAGTGGCTTCGGCTTTTCTTCGAGGCGCCCCTGATCGGCATGGCACTGATCGGCCCGCAGCGGCAGTGGCTGGAGGTCAATTTCAAACTGTGCCAGATCCTTGGCCGCAATCGAGAGGAGCTGCTCGCCTGTCGCTGGTCGGACATCAGTCATGCTGATGACCTGCCGCATGAGGAGCCGCTGTTTGCCGCCATGCATTCGGGCGAGCGGGACGACTACGAAATGGAGAAGCGCTTCCTGCGCAAGGATGGCAGCGCCGTCTACACCCGCGTCAGCCTGCGTGCGGTGCGCAGTGCCGGCGGGCAGCTGGAGGCCTGCCTGGGCCTGATCGAGGACATCACCGCCCGCCGCGAGGCCGAGGCGCGCTACCACACCCTGGTTGAGCATGCGCCCGAGGCCATCCTGCTGTTCAGCCCGCAAGGTGGCATCATCGAGGCCAATGCCAACGCGCTGCGCCTGTTCCGCTGCAGTCGCAATGACCTGCTCGGGCGCAAGCCAAGTGAGCTGAGCCCGTCGTTTCAGATAGATGGGCGTGCGTCCGAGGCTGCCGGCCGGGCTTATGTCGCACAGGCGATTGCCGGCGAAATGCCGGTGTTCGAATGGCTGCACCGTGACAGCGTCGGTCGCCAACTGCCCTGCGAAATTCGTTTGGTGCGCATGCCGGGTGAGCCGCTGCTGCTGCGCGCCAGCATCATCGACATCTCCGAGCGTCAGCGCTACCAGCGCGAGATCGAACGCCTGGCCTTCAGCGACGAGCTGACCGGCCTGCCCAACCGCCGCTTGCTGCAGGATCGCCTGCAGCAGGCCATGGCCCGGGAGCGCCGCGAAGGGCTGTTCGGGGCGTTGCTGTTCATCGATCTCGACCATTTCAAAACGGTCAACGACAGCCTCGGTCATCCCGTCGGCGATGCCTTGCTGCGCGAGGTTACGGCTCGCCTGGGTAGCTGTCTGCGGGCCGAAGACACCTTGGCCAGGCTCGGCGGCGACGAGTTCGTCGTGCTGCTGGAAACGCTGGCGGACAACCAGGCCCAGGCGGCCGAGCTGGCCGCTGAAGTGGGCGAGAAACTGCTCGAAGGCCTGCAGGACTGCTTCCGCATTGGCGACCACGAACTGGCGGTAACGGCAAGCATCGGCATTACCCTGCACCCGCTGGCAGGGCAGGATGCGGCCGATGCCCTCAAGCAGTCGGATACCGCCATGTACCGGGCCAAGCATGCCGGGCGCAATGCCCTGCATTTCTTCGCCGCCGAGATGCAGGCGGTGATCGACCAGCGCCTGCAGTTGCAGAGTGAGCTGCGCCAGGCGATCGCCCGTGATCAGCTGTCACTGATGTTCCAGCCGCAGCTGGTGCTGGGCAGTGGCCAGGTAGCGGGAGCCGAAGTGCTGCTGCGCTGGACGCATCCCGAGCGTGGCGAGATTCCACCGGCGCAGTTCATTCCCCTGGCCGAGGAAACCGGGCTGATCCAGGAAATCGGCGACTGGGTGCTGCAGCGTGCGTGTGCCTGTCTGGCCGACTGGCAGCAACAGTGGCCGCAGCTGGTGCTGGCGGTCAACCTCAGCCCGCGCGAGCTACGCCGTGGCGACTGCGCCGAGCGCATCCGCAGCTGTCTGGAACGCCACAGGCTGCCGGCCCGTGGGCTGGAGCTGGAAATCACCGAGGGCGTGCTGCTGGAGGACGTCGAGCACTGCATTGCCACCATGCATCAGCTCAAGGCGCTGGGCGTGCGCTTCGCCATCGATGACTTCGGCACGGGCTATTCCTCGCTGACCTACCTGAAGCGCCTACCCCTGGATCGGTTGAAGATCGACCGCAGTTTCATCAGCGACCTGGAAGGCGAGGCCAGCGGGCGCATGCTGGTGGAAACCATCCTGCTCATCGCCCGTAACCTGGGGCTTGAGTGCGTGGCCGAAGGCATCGAGAACGAGGCTCAGCTGGCCTGGTTGCGCCAGCATGACTGCATGCTGGGCCAGGGCTTCTACTTCGGCCGGCCGCTGAGCGAGGAGGCGTTCCTGCAGTGGATGGCGGCTCGACGCGGCTGAGCCGCGTGCTCGGCTCAACCGCGGCCGCGGGTCCGCGTCTGCCCGGGCATGGCGTTCTTCTCCAGGTACTGGATGATGATGCTGGCCACGTCCTTGCAGGTGGTGGTTTCGATACCTTCCAGGCCTGGCGAGGAGTTCACCTCCATCACCAGTGGGCCGTGATTGGAGCGCAGGATGTCCACGCCGGCCACCGACAGGCCCATGACCTTGGCCGCGCGGATGGCGGTCATGCGTTCTTCCGGGGTGATCTTGATCAGGCTGGCCTGGCCGCCGCGATGCAGGTTGGAGCGAAACTCGCCGGGCTTGGCCTGGCGCTTCATCGCCGCGATGACCTTGTCACCGACCACGAAGCAGCGGATGTCGGCGCCGCCGGCTTCCTTGATGTATTCCTGCACCATGATGTTCTGCTTCAGGCCCATGAAGGCTTCGATCACCGATTCGGCGGCCTTCTCGGTTTCACAGAGCACCACGCCGATACCCTGAGTGCCTTCCAGCACCTTGATCACCAGCGGAGCGCCGCCGACCATGTGGATCAGGTCGGGAATGTCGTCGGGGGAGTGGGCGAAGCCGGTCACCGGCAGGCCGATACCCTTGCGCGACAACAGTTGCAGTGAGCGCAACTTGTCGCGCGAGCGGCTGATCGCGACCGACTCATTGAGCGGGAATACGCCCTGCATCTCGAACTGGCGCAGCACCGCGCAGCCGTAGAAGGTGACCGAGGCACCGATACGCGGGATGACCGCGTCGAAACCCTCCAGTGCCTGGCCGCGATAGTGGATCTGCGGTTTGTGGCTGGCGATGTTCATGTAGGCGCGCAGGGTGTCGATCACCACCATCTCGTGCCCGCGCTGTTGGCCGGCCTCCAGCAGGCGGCGGGTCGAATAGAGACGCGGATTGCGCGACAGGATGGCGATCTTCATTGGGCACCGGAGGGCGAGGTGAGCTGGGGTTTGTCTTGTACGTAGGTGAGCGCCGGGTTGACCACCAGCTGGCCTTCGATCAGCGCCTTGGCGCCGAGCAGCACGCGGTAGCGCATGGTCTTGCGGCAGGCCAGGGTGAAGTCCACTGGCCACAGGCGGTCGCCGAGGGCCAGCAGGGTGCGGATCACGTAGCGGGTCTGCGCCTGGCCGTTGGAGCTCTTGATGGTCTTCATCGTCACCAGCGGCGCTTCGCAGACATGGCGACGCTGCACCAGGGTGCCGAAGTGGGCGGTGAAACGCACCCAGCGCTCGCCATCGCGCTCGATCAGGCTGATGTCGCTGGCGTGCAGGGCCGAGGTGCTGGCACCGGTGTCGATCTTCGCCCGCAGGCCGACCATGCCCAGTTCGGGCAGGTTGATCCACTCACGCAGGCCGATCACTGACAGCTGGTCGAACGTCTTCAAGTCAGACTTTCCCGGAAAATTGGAAAGATTCTAGCTGTGCCATGTGACAACGGCATCAGGCAAGATTCAGTCCTGTGAAGGAGATGAGCATGAGCGACAAAGACGACGACAAGGTGCGCCTGGACAAATGGCTCTGGGCCGCGCGCTTCTACAAGACCCGCAGCCTGGCCAAAGAGGCCATCGAGGGCGGCAAGGTGCATTGCCGAGGCGAGCGCTGCAAGCCGGGCAAGGAGCCGAAGATCGGCGACGAGTATGTGCTGCGTACCGGTTTCGACGAACGAACCATCGTTGTGCGCGCGTTGTCCGTGGTGCGCCGTGGTGCGCCCGAGGCGCAGCTGCTTTATGAGGAAACGGCGGACAGCCTCGCTCGCCGGGAAGAGGCGGCGGCGCTGCGCAAGGCCGGCGCCCTGGGCGTGCAGACCGAAGGGCGGCCGAACAAGAAGCAGCGTCGCCAGTTGCTCGGCCTGCGCGACTGACTCAGCGGTTGCGCAGCACGCCCAGGCGGCCTACCAGCGGCAGGCGCTGCAGCAACGGCAGCAGGGGCTGGCACAGGCGCTCCAGACCGGCCGCGATCCAGCTGGCCAGTGGCGTGCAGTAGGCCCAGGCGAAGCTGAACAGGGCGATGAACAGGCCGCCCACGGCCACATCGACCAGCCAGTGGGCGCCGGTGACCAGGCGCGGCAGCATGAAGAACAGCACCAAGGCGATGCTGAACAGCAGCTTCCAGCCGCGGGTGAACAGCGCCATGAACAGGCACCAGAGCATCAGCACCGAGGCGTGATCGCCGGGGAAGCTGCGGCTGGAACGATCCTTCAGCTCGAATACCCGCTCCAGGCCGGGAAACGATTCGCTCAGGCGAATGGCTCCCGGCACCTGCACGGAAGCGCTCGCGTGCTGCCAGCCCAAGGCAATGGCGAGCTTGGTGAACAGTACGCGTACGATCAGCAAGACGACGAGCAGGGCGAGGAAGTGTAGGAAGGCCGGGCGCAGTTCCTGCTCGCGGAACACCCAGCGAGGGTGGATGAGCAGGGTCAGCATCAGCGCCGCGACCAAAATGTCGCACAGACGAATACTGGTCAGTGCCCACAGCCAGTCCCACAATGGGTGCTGGTTGAGGGAGCTGTTGAGCGTCTGAAATAGCCACAGGTTGGCGGCTTCCCAAAGCGCGCGGGTGGCCGGCAGCTGCCAGCTGGCGAGCACGGCCAGGGCCAGCAGGTTGAGGCCGATCAGTGCCGGCCATCGCCAGGCGGCTTGGATACGTACGTCTTTGTCCATAAAATTCAGCTCCTTTTTCTGCAGCAGTACGATGGCGCGCTTTATAAGGCGATGTCATCGTTCTGTCATTCTTTCTTGATAGCCGGTCCTCCAATGCACGATTTCGATCACACCCAGCGCTTCATCTTCGATGACAACGATGTCCGAGGTGAACTGGTCAGCCTCGGCGAGAGCTACCAGCACGTGCTGGCCAAGCACCCCTATCCGCAGCCAGTGGCCCAATTGCTGGGCGAAATGCTGGCGGCAGCCTCGTTGCTGGTCGGCACCCTGAAGTTCGATGGCCTGCTGGTCCTGCAGGTGCGTTCGTCCGGTGCCGTGCCGCTGCTTATGATCGAATGCTCCAGCGAGCGCGAGGTGCGAGGCATAGCCCGTTACCACGCCGAACAGATCGGCGCCGATGCCGGTCTGCGTGAACTGATGCCGGATGGCGTGCTGGCCATCACCGTCGATCCGCGTCAGGGGCAGCGCTATCAGGGCATCGTCGATCTGGAGGGCGAGAGCCTGGCCGAATGCCTGTCCAACTACTTCGCGACTTCGGAGCAGCTGGCCACTCGTTTCTGGCTGCATGCCGATGGGCAGCGCGCCCGTGGCCTGCTGCTGCAGCAGTTGCCGGCCGAGCGACTGCGTGAGCCGGAGGAGCGTGAGGCCAGCTGGCAGCATGTGCTGACCCTGGCCGACACGCTGTCCGCCGAGGAGCTGCTGGGTCTGGACAATGAGACGGTGCTGCACCGTCTGTATCACCAGGAAGCGGTGCGTCTGTTCGAGCCGCAGGCGCTGTGCTTCCGCTGCAGCTGCTCGCGCGAGCGCTCTTCGCGCGCCCTGATCAGCCTGGGTAAGGTGGATGCGCAGGCGTTGCTGGAAGAGCATGATGGCCAGGTGGTGATCGATTGCCAGTTCTGCAACCAGCGCTACGCCTTCGACGCGGCCGATGTGGCCCAGCTGTTCGCCGGGGGTGGCAGCGAAGCACCTTCGGGAACTCGCCACTAGTTCGATAGCCGAACTCTATTGATAGTCATAGCGGACAAGAGGCTGCCAAGGAAAGAGCTTTTCTGGCATACTCCCGCGACTTTTTTATCGCTGTAGTGAGTTTTCTGGCTCACTACACAAGTTTGGAAAGCTCGGCCGCGGCCGACGGGGACCCCTCATGACGCAAGCCAATACCGCCGTTTACACCGATATCAGCGCTGCCCAACTGGTCGAAGAGGCCATCCGCCGTGGCGAGGGTGAGCTGGCCGCCAACGGCTCTCTGGTTGTTCGCACCGGCCACCGCACCGGCCGTTCGCCTGCCGATCGCTTCATCGTGCAGGAGCCCAGCACCGAGTCGAAGATCGCCTGGGGCGCGATCAACCGTCCGTTCCCGGCCGACAAGTTCGATGCCCTGTGGGATCGTGTTGAGGCGTTCAACAATGCCCAGGAACACTTCGTATCCCATGTGCATGTCGGTTCCGCCGATGCGCACTACCTGCCGGTCAAGATGACCACCCAGACCGCCTGGCAGAATCTGTTTGGCCGCTGCCTGTTCATCAACCCGGAAACCTACAACCCGGGCGCCAAGGCCGAGTGGCAGATCCTCAACGTCGCCAACTTCGAGTGCGTGCCGGAGCGCGATGGCACCAACTCCGACGGCTGCGTGATCATCAACTTCGCCCAGAAGAAGGTACTGCTGGCTGGCATGCGCTATGCCGGTGAAATGAAGAAGGCCATGTTCTCCGTGCAGAACTTCCTGCTGCCGGAAGCCGACGTGCTGCCGATGCACTGTGCTGCCAACATTGGCGAAGAGGGCGACGTGACCCTGTTCTTCGGTCTGTCCGGCACCGGCAAGACCACCCTGTCCGCCGACCCGAGCCGCTACCTGATCGGCGACGACGAGCACGGCTGGGGCGAGGGCGTGGTGTTCAACATCGAAGGCGGTTGCTATGCCAAGTGCATCGACCTGTCCGAGAAGAACGAGCCGGTGATCTGGAAAGCCATCCAGTTCGGCGCCGTGCTGGAGAACGTGGTACTCGACGAGAACCGCGTACCGAACTACGCCGACGACAGCCTGACCCAGAACAGCCGCGCGGCCTACCCGCTGGAGCTGGTCGAGAAGCGCTCCGAGAAGAACCTCGGTGGCGAGCCGAATGCCGTGATCTTCCTGACCTGCGACCTGACCGGCGTACTGCCGCCCGTGTCGATCCTCAGCGAAGAGCAGGCGGCCTATCACTTCCTGTCCGGCTACACCGCACTGGTTGGCTCCACCGAGATGGGCAGCGGCGGCGGCATCAAGTCGACCTTCTCCACCTGCTTCGGCGCGCCGTTCTTCCCGCGTCCGGCTGGCGAGTACGCCGAGTTGCTGATCAAGCGCATCCGCGGCTTCAACTCCAAGGTCTACCTGGTCAACACCGGCTGGACCGGCGGTGGCTACGGCGTTGGCAAGCGTTTCAACATCCCGACCACCCGTGGCGTGATCGCTGCCATCCAGAGCGGCGCTCTGGTGGGTGCCGAGACCGAGCAGCTGCCGATCATCAACCTGAGCGTGCCGAAGGCCGTTCCGGGCGTCGAAACCAATCTGCTCAACCCGCGCAACACCTGGGCCGACGGCAACGCCTACGACGAAGCCGCCAAGGGCCTGGCTCAGCAGTTCATCGACAACTTCAAGAAGTTCGATGTGTCTGATGCCATCCGCAACGCCGGCCCGCAGCTGTAAGCTCAAGGCCAATGAAAAAGCCGCCCTCGGGCGGCTTTTTTGTGCGCTTTCGACAGGCGATCAGGCACGGGTTGCAGCGTAGGGCTCCGGCTTGGCCGGATCGGTCTCAGGCCGCTCGGGGCGGCTGGCTATGTCTGCGATGTTCTGGGCCCGGTCGTTGCGCTGTTGTGCTTCACGCAGCTGCGTCGCGGTCTCCAACGGACTCGGCCGGCTATCGACTTCGCCTTCGCTGGCGACTGCCAGATAGGTTTCGATCTGCCGTTGCTGGGTGTTGGCGCTGTAGATGCGTGTCGCGGCATCGCGCTGGGCGGCCTGGCTCAGTTCGCGGCTTTCCTGGCGCTCGCTGACTCGGTCGGAAGCAGCGTCCACGGCCTTGTTCACCTGTTCGGGGCTGGCCGGGCCGTACTTGTTGATGACCTGGGTCGAGAGGGGCAGATTGCCGCTGTTGCCGGTTACCTGCATCGGTGCTCTCCCTGTGGTTGCCTTGTTTCACTTTAACCCAGGGCATAGGGGAGCATTAGATTGATTGGCGATAGGCCTGCCAGGGCTCAGGAGCCGTCCGGGGTCATAAGGCGCTCGTGGGCGTCGATGGTGTCTGCCAGGGCGCCTGGGTGGAACAGGCTGGCAAGAATCAGCAAGAGTGGTGCGAAGCGTTTCATGGCGGTCTCCCAAATGGTCAATGGAGGACTGCTGGCGGCTTCAGTCGATTACCTCGGCGCCCAGAATCGTTGGATCAGGCAGGGCGGCGGGCATCGGACAGATCTGCAGGTATTTGATGCTTTCACGTGGGATCAGTAGCAGATCACCGTCCACCTCGATGCTTAGAAAAGGCGATTCGAGCTGTTTACGCAAGCTACGGGCGACATCGACCGGATCTTCACTCTGTTTGGGGAAGCGCAATGCCAGGCGTTGGCCATCCTGGAAATACAGGTAGAGGTTCTTCAGTGGCTTCATGGGGGCTCCTGTAAGGGCGCCCCGTGGGCGTCCCTAGTTGCGGTCGGCCAGCACGCCGATCAGGAAAAAGACTAGTAGCAGTACCGGCGACAGGGTGAAATTGTTGAAGTAGCCCAGTCCTTTGGCCAGCCAGGGCGTCAGGAAGACGATGGCCAGGCCATAACCGATGGCGCAAACCAGTACGAAGATCAGGGTGCGCAGAATGAAGTTCAGGCTGCTGATGGAGCGCTGAACCCAGGCGTTGATACCCGGGCCGAACAGCACGAAGAGGGTGGCCATGATGGCCAGGGAGATGTCGTACAGGTTGCCGCGGCACCAGCGCGAGAGGGTGGCGATCAGGTCGAGTACGAGATCCATCGGGTGTCCTTGTTATGGTTGTCAGGCGCGAGGAGTTTACCGTCTGTCGCCGGGGCTGCGGTAGGTTGAGGTGCGTAGGTTGGGTTGAGGCACGCAGTGCCGAAGCCCAACTGCGGAGAGCCAGGCCCCTGTCTGGCCAGGTTTGGCTCGGCCTGCAGCTTCGCTCGTTTGGCTTCGCTGCGCTCAACCCAAACTACGCCGCCCGACCCACCTACGGCAGGAAGTGCTGCAGCAGGTCGTTGAGGAACAGCTGGCCTTCGCGGGTGGCGACCAGGCGTTGTGGGTCGCGTAGCAGCAGCTGGCGCGCTTCGGCTTCACGCCGGGCTTCGTCGAGGCTTTCCAGTGGCAGGCCGGTGCGCTGCTCGAACAGGGCGGCGGGCACGCCCTCGGTCAGGCGCAGCACGTTCATCAGGAACTCGAAGGGCAGCTCTTCGGCATCCAGAAGCCGCTCGCCAGCCTGGAAGGATTTGCCACTGTCCAGGTAGTCCTTGGGCAGGCGTGTCTTCCAGGTGCGCGCGATACGCCCATGAGGGCTGCTCAGCTTGGCGTGGGCGCCAGCGCCGATGCCGAGAAAGTCGCCGAAGGTCCAGTAGTTGAGGTTGTGTCGCGCCGCCTTGCCTGGTTGGGCGTAGGCGGAGACTTCGTATTGTGCATAGCCTTCGGCGGCGAGCAGGGCCTGGCCGGCTTCCTGGATGTCCCACAGCAGGTCGTCTTCGGGCAGCTCCGGCGGCTGGCTCCAGAACACCGTGTTCGGCTCCATGGTCAGCTGGTACCAGGACAGGTGCGTCGGGCCTTGGGCGATGGCCGTGCGCAGGTCGAACAGGGCGTCCTCGATGCTCTGCTCGGGCAGGCCGTGCATCAGGTCGAGGTTGAAGTTGTCGAAGCCGGCGGCGCGCGCCATGTCGGCGGCACGGATTGCTTCGTCACCATTGTGGATACGGCCCAGGGCCTTGAGCTTGGCCTCCTGGAAGCTCTGCACGCCAATCGACAGGCGATTGATGCCGAGGCTGCGGTAGTCACGGAACTTGGCCTGCTCGAAGGTGCCCGGATTGGCCTCCAGGGTGATCTCGATATCGCTGGCGAACGGCACGCGTTTTTGCACGCCTTCCAGTAGGCGGCCCAGGGCCTTGGCCGAGAACAGGCTGGGCGTGCCGCCGCCGAAGAAGATCGAGGTCAGCTCACGACCGTGAGCGTGCGCCTGGTCGGCGTCGAGGTCGGCCAGCAGGGCGTCGACGTACTCCTCTTCCGGCAGATTCGGGCCGGCGGCGTGGGAGTTGAAGTCGCAGTAGGGGCATTTGCGCACGCACCACGGGATGTGGATGTACAGCGCAAGGGGCGGTAGCTGGAAGCCACCGCCGGCGGGTGTGCTCATGCGAGCCCCAGGCGCTGCTTGAGCAGGGCCATGGCGCGGGCGCGGTGGCTGATGCGGTTCTTTTCGTCACTGGCCAGTTCGGCGCTGGAGCACTGACGCTCGGGTACCCAGAACAGCGGGTCATAGCCGAAGCCTTCGGCACCACGTGCTTCGCGCAGGATACTGCCTGGCCACAGGCCTTCGCAGAGGATCGGCAGTGGGTCGTCGGCGTGACGCACCAGGGCCAGGGCGCAGACGAACTGGGCGCCGCGCTCGGCATCCGGTACATCCTTCAGCGCTTCCAGCAGCTTGGCGTTGTTGGCGGCGTCACCCTGGCCATCGGCATAGCGCGCCGAGTAGATGCCGGGGGCACCGCCGAGGCAATCCACGGCCAGGCCGGAGTCGTCGGCCAGGGCCGGCAGGCCGGAAATGCGCGCGGCGTTACGCGCCTTGAGAATGGCGTTCTCGACGAAGGACAGGCCGGTTTCATCCGGCTCGACGCTGGAGAACTCGCCAATCGAGCGCACGCGCACATGCTCGCCGAGCATGGCTTGCAGTTCCTTGAGTTTGCCGGCGTTGTGGCTGGCCAGTACCAGTTCTGTGAAGGGCATGGTCATTCGTCCGGGAACACTTCCTGGTTGAAGGTGAGGGTGTGTGGTGCCGCGTCGCCGAGCTGCACGTTGATGCTGAAGGTCAGCACTTCGCGCTGGCGCAGGGGGAATTCGGCCAGGTAGTACACGGCGCCGCTTTCCAGCACTTGCTTGAACTGCAGGGGGCTGGTCTGGCCCAGCAGGTTTTTCACGCTGCCACTGACCTTGGCCGGCTGGCCTTTGCCGTCCTTGAGCACGGCGATGTTGAGCACGCCGATGGTCTTGCTGCGGGTCAGACCCACGGTAGCGGCGATATCGGGTTGCAGGAAACTGGAGTTGAAGGTGCTGTAGTGCACGTCCAGTTCGCCGAAGGTCTGTTTGCGCTCGGCAACGGCAGGCAGAGCGAGTAGCAGGCAGAACACGAGAGATACAAAGCGTTGCATGAGAGTTCTCCGGAGCGTCGGGGTTAGACGGCTGCGCGGCCATCGGCCAGGCCGGCCCCGCTGACGCGATAGATGCCGATTTCACCTAACAGATTAGGCCAGAGTCGGCTGCCCAGGTTGTGCCGGTGGGCGTGATCCACCGCCAGACGTGCTTCCACCTTTGCCCCCTGTTGCAGGCACAGGCGCTCGAAATCCTCGAAGGTACAGAAGTGGATGTTCGGCGTGTTGTACCAGGTGTAGGGCAGGAAGTCGGATACCGGCATGCGGCCCTTGGTGGTCAGGTACCAGCGGCAACGCCAGTGGCCGAAGTTGGGGAAGGTGATGATGCAGGTCTTGCCCACGCGCAGCATCTCGGCCAGTACCCTGTCCGGATACTTCAGGGCCTGCAGCGACTGCGTCATCACCACCACGTCGAAGCTGTTGTCGGCGAAGTTGCCGAGGCCTTCGTCGAGGTTCTGTTCGATCACGTTGACGCCGCGACTGATGCAGGTGGCGATTTTGTCCGGATCGATCTCCAGTCCGTAGCCGCCCACCTGCTTGTGTTCGCGCAGGTGAGCCAGCAGTTCGCCGTCACCGCAGCCGAGATCGAGCACCTGGCTGCCCGCCGGGATCCATTCCTGGATGATTTCCAGATCCGCACGCATGACTTACACCTCGATCCGGTTCATGTAGGCGCTAAACCCCTGCAGATAACGCGGGATCGGCATGAGGAAGGCGTCGTGGCCCTGCGGTGCATCGATTTCCAGGTAGCAGACGTTTTTCTTCGCGCTGAGCAGGGCGTCGACGATTTCCCGAGAGCGGGCCGGCGAGAAGCGCCAATCGGTGGTGAAGGACATCAGGCAGAAGTCCGCCTTCACCCCGGCCAGCGTCTTGGCCAGATCGTCGCCGTATGCAGCGGCGGGGTCGAAGTAGTCCAGGGCCTTGGTCATCAGCACATAGGTATTGGCGTCGAAGCGCCCGGAGAATTCCTCGCCCTGGTAGCGCAGGTAGCTCTCGACTTGGAACTCAACGCTGTGAAAGTCGTAGTTGAGCTTGTCGGTCTTCAGTTCGCGGCCGAATTTCTCGCCCATGGCGTCATCCGACAGGTAGGTGATGTGCCCGACCATGCGCGCCAGCATCAGGCCGCGCTTCGGTATCACGCCGTGCTCCTGGAAGTGGCCGCCGTGGAACTCCGGGTCGGTGAGGATGGCCTGGCGCGCGACCTCGTTGAAGGCGATGTTCTGCGCCGACAGTTTGGGCGCCGAGGCAATGCACAGACAGTGGCGCACGCGCTCCGGGTAGCTGATGGTCCACTGCAGGGCCTGCATGCCGCCGAGGCTGCCACCCACGACCGCCGCCCACTGCTGAATGCCGAGTCGGTCGGCCAGACGTGCCTGGCTGTGCACCCAGTCTTCTACCGTCATCACCGGGAAGTCGGCGCCGTAGGGTTTGCCGCTGGCCGGGTTGAGGCTGGAGGGGCCGGTGCTGCCATTGCAGCCGCCGAGGTTGTTGAGGCTGACGACGAAGAATTTGTCGGTGTCGATTGGCTTGCCGGGGCCGATGCAGCTGTCCCACCAGCCTGGTTTGCGATCATCGGTGCTGTGGTAGCCGGCGGCATGGTGGTGGCCGGAGAGCGCATGGCAGATCAGTACGGCGTTGCTGGCCGTGGCGTTGAGCGTGCCATAGGTTTCGTAGACCAGCTGGTAGCGGGCCAGGCTGCGGCCGCAAACCAGGGCCAGCGGCTCGTCGAAGTGCGCGGTCTGGGGCGTGACCAGGCCAACGGAGTCGGCGGGGAAAACAGTCGGCATCGAGCCTGCTCTCGTTCGAAGAAGAGCAGCAGTCTAAAGAGCACAGCCCCCGGCAGCAAGCACCGGAGGCCGTGGGCAAGTGCCTGAATCTAGAGGCTTTCAGGCCTGCTCAGAGGCGCTCTGTGGACGGATCGCGGTAGGCAGGCTGACCACCTTGCCCTGGCGCTGGATCGGTGCTGGTCGACGCAGCGCGCGGAGCATCTCGTTGGCCTGGGCCAGCTGGGTTTCCAGTTGCGCGGTATAGCTGGCCAGCTGCTGGCCGCGCTGGCGCGCCTGCTGGGTCTCCTGGGCCAGGGCCTTGAGCCGCAGCATGTGGGTTTCCAGCAACTGCTTGTGCTCCAGGGTGTGCTGCATCAGCGGCATCAGCGCGTCGCTGGCCCATTGTTCGGCGTCGTTGCGCAGGCGCTGGTGCAGGCCGATGACCTCCTGCACCAGGGTGGCGAAGAAGCGTCGGGTCAGGCTGCGCTGTTCGGTGAGCAGAGTCTTCAGGTGCAGGCGGAACTGGTCGGCCTTCTCGCGCAGTTGCTTGAGCTCGCGCAGGTAGCGCTGACTGTTGAACTGCGGTGCATCCACGCCGTGCAGCGGGTTCTCTTCGTTGTGCCGGCGGTAGATGGCGGCGACCATCTTGTTGGCCATCTCGGCTTCCTGGGCCAGATTGCTCAGGTCGTGGCCGACACTGCGGAAGAACTGCACGATGGCCTGATTGATGCCCAGGGTGGTCCAGCTTCCGGCCAGGCCCTGGCGTACTTGAGCCAGGTGCTGCTCCAGGCGTTCCGGGCGCACTGCCGCACGCAGCAACTCGCCCTGGCGGCGCAGCAGGCGCTGGTTGGTCTTCAGTCCGAGCAGGCGCTTGTGGTGCTGGCTGTGGTCTTCCTTGGTCTTGGCGGTCAGCTCGAACAGCAGTTGGCCATTGTCGTGCTGGTGCGTGGTGAGCAGGTGCTGCTGCTCGCGCACTTTTTCCAGGCGCAGGCTGAGTACGTGCTGGCTGTTGTTGAGCAGGGCCAGTACCTGATTGACCACGCGGTCTTCGAGCAGGCGTTCCTTCTGCGCGACGATGCGCTCGCACAGCAGGTTTTCCAGATTGGCCAGTTGGCTGCGGTTGAGCAGAGCATCGTCCTGGCGCACCTTGGCAATCAGGGCCTGCTTGGCTGACAGCGGCAGCACGCTGGCGGCAGGAATGCCGAGCTGCTTGGCCGTGGTGTTCTGTATCAGACCGATGGCTTTCTGCACGTACTCCTCGCCGGCCAGGTCGTCCCACAGCACGTCGATCTTGTTGAGTACGGCAAACAGGCTGGCCTGGGTGTCTTCGTCGAGCTGGCGGATATGCTCCTGCCAGATCGCCATGTCGCTGGCCGTGACGCCGGTGTCGGCAGACAGCAGGAAGATGATCGCCTGGGCGCTGGGCAGCATCGACAGGGTCAGCTCCGGCTCGCTGCCCAGGGCGTTGAGGCCCGGGGTGTCGAGAATGCGCAGGCCCTGGCGCAGCAGCGGGTGGTCAAAGTTGACCATGGCGTGGCGCCAGGCCGGTACCAGCACCTGTCCCGGCTTGCCGGTGGCTTCCAGCATTTCCGGCAGGAAGCCGAGCTGGATCGCCTGTTCAACCGCCATCGGTTTGGTTTTCGCGACCTGGGCGAAGGCCAGCGCCATATTGTTCGGGTCGCTGGGATCCAGCGGAATGTTCACCCAATGCCGGGGAATACGCTTGAACTGTGCCACGCTGGCGTCGGTCATGCGGGTTTCGATGGGCAGCAGGCGGATATAGGAGCGTTCCGAGCGGGGGTCGAAGAACAGCTCGGTCGGACACATGGTGGTCCGCCCGGCCTGGGACGGCAGCATGCGTTGTCCGTACTCGGAGAAGAACAGGCTGTTGATCAGCTCGGTCTTGCCGCGAGAAAACTCGCCGACGAAGGCCAGGGTGATGTGGTCGGTGCGCAGCAGTTTGAGGGCGCGCTCCAGGCGCGCCTCCATGGCGTCCGAGCCGAGGCGGTTGTGCGCCAGCCAGCTGCGGTAGCGCGTAATCTCGCGCATCAACTCGCGCTTCCAGCCGACGTAGGCATCAACCTGCTGACTGAGACGTTCCATGCTCATCCTGGCGCTCCTCTGGGTGGTGCATCCTGCTTGGGCGGGGTTTCTGGCAGGGCTCTGCAATATACCCGGAGCTTTGCCGAAGATGACTGCATTATGCGGAGGCATGGGCAGGCGTCAATTGCGCTGGTTCACAACTCCTGCCCGGTGGCTGATCAAGGCGACCGAGCGGTCAGTCCTGGCAGGGGTGGCAGCTGGCGTGGCGCCTGGATGCGCACGCGCTTCAGTCGGTCAGGTCGCCGCTTTCCAGGCGAACCTGGCTCTTGGCGACACCGAACGCCTTGCCAATGAACGCCAGCAGTTGGGCGTTGGCCTTGCCTTCCAGCGGTGGCGCGGTCAGGCGAATCTTCAGCCGTCCGCCGTGCAGCCCGGCGAACTCGTCCTGGCTCGCGTTGGGCTGCAGGTGGCAGTCGAGCAGCAGGTCTTCGCCGTCCCAGCGGAACCAGCTCACATCAGCAGGCCGAGTACCGCCGGCATGTGGCTCATGGCCGCCAGGTTCTTCACCACCAGCATGTCGAGCAGGTTGATGGCGATAAAGGCGAAGATCGGCGAGATATCCAGGCCGCCGAGGCTCGGCAGTATCTTGCGGATGGGCGTCAGCAGCGGCTCGCAGATCTGGTTGACCAGCTGTGCGCCAGGGTTGTAGCTGCCCGGTGCGACCCAGGACAGGATGACGCTTATGATCAGTGCGAAGAAGAAAATCTTGAGGAACAGCGAGGTCACCCCGATCACCGCCCAGACCAGCAGTTGCAGCGGGTTGCCGGTGGTGCCGTAGGCCAACAGCAGGGTCAGGCCCATGATCGCCAGCTGCACCAGGATGGCCAGCAGCAACGAAGCCAGGTCCAGACCGCCGAAGCCGGGGATGATCCGGCGCAGCGGTTTGAGCAGCGGCTGGGTGGCCTTGACGGCGAACTGGCTGAGCGGGTTGTAGAAGTCGGCACGTACCAGTTGCAGGACGAAACGCAGCAGAACAATCAGCAGGTACAGGCTGCCGAGGGTCTGCAGGACGTAGATGGCGGCGGTGTTCAGTCCGTTCATGAGGGTTCCTTATTGGCCCAGTTGTTCGGCGAGTTCGGCGGAGCGTTTGGCGGCGGCATCCAGCGCCTGTTGCACCAGGGTTTCGAAGCCGCCGGCCTGGAAGCTCTTGATCGCCGCTTCGGTGGTGCCGTTGGGCGAGGTGACGCGGCGGCGCAGCTCGGTGGCATCGACAGCGCTCTCGGTGGCCATGCGTGCGGCGCCCAGGGCGGTCTGCAGCGTCAGCTGGGCGGCGGTCGCGCGGGGCAGACCGAGTTGCTCGCCGGCGGCGGTCATCGCCTCGATCAACAGGAAGAAGTAGGCCGGGCCGCTGCCGGAAACGGCGGTGACGGCATCGATCAGTTGCTCCTTATCCAGCCACAGGGCCAGGCCGACGGCGCTCAGCAGCTGTTCGGCCTGCTGGCGCTGTGCGGCAGAGACTTTCGCGTTGGCATACAGGCCGCTCACGCCCTGGCGCAGCAGGGCCGGCGTGTTGGGCATGCAGCGCACGATGGCCAGGTCGCCGAGCCAGGCGCTCAGGCTGGCGCAGGTGATGCCGGCGGCGATGGAGACGATCAGTTGTTGTGGCTGCAGGCTGGGCGCCAGGGCCTGGCATACCCCCTTGAGCACCTGCGGCTTGGTCGCCAGCACCACCACGTCGGCGCCGCTCACGGCGTCGGCGTTGTTCTCGAAGACTTCGATGCCGTATTCGCTGGCAACCTTGGCGCGCTGTTCGGCGCCTGGTTCGCTGGCGCGGATATGGCTGGCCGGAATGCCCTGGGCCAACAGGCCGCCGATCAGGCTGGTGGCCATGTTGCCGGCGCCGATGAAGGCGATGCGCGGGTGGCTCATGATTCGCTTCCTTTATTAGCTGAATAGTCGCGCGCACCAAACAGCGCCGATCCGATGCGCACCCAGGTAGCGCCTTCGGCCACGGCGGCCTCCAGATCCTGGCTCATGCCCATCGACAGGCAGTCGAGGTCCATCCCCAGTCCATCGCGCAATTCACGCAGTTGCGCCAATGGCACACGCTGGGCGACGGGATCTTCAGTTGGCTCGGGGATGGTCATCAATCCACGTAGTTTCAGGTGCGGCAGTTGTGTCACGGCGCGTGCCAGCGCCGGTAGTTCCTCGGGCGTGCAGCCAGACTTGCTGGTCTCGCCGCTGACATTGACCTGCAGGCAGATATTCAGCGGTGGTAGGTGCGCGGGGCGTTGTTCGGACAGGCGCTGGGCGATCTTCAGGCGATCCACCGAGTGGACCCAGTCGAAGTGTTCGGCCAGCGACCTGGTCTTGTTCGATTGAATGGGGCCGATGAAGTGCCAGATCAAGTCCAGGTCGCTCAACTCGGCCTGCTTGCCGAGGGCTTCCTGCAGGTAGTTTTCACCGAAGTCGCGCTGGCCGCTGGCGAACGCTTCGCGAATGGCGGCGGCAGGTTTGGTCTTGCTCACGGCGAGCAGGCCGATTGCCGCCGAATCGCGCTGCGAGGCTTGCGCCGCCTCACGGATACGCGCGCGAACCTTTGCAATATTCTCTGCTATCGTGGACATTACTTGCGCTCTTAAGCCCGCCCATCAGGGGTCTGCGGCATTCTACCTGCTTGCATGTGATTGGGGAGTCCCATGGATATTACCGAGCTGCTCGCCTTCAGCGCCAAGCAAGGCGCGTCGGACCTGCACCTCTCGGCGGGTCTGCCGCCGATGATTCGTGTCGATGGTGATGTACGGCGGATCAACCTGCCGCCGATGGACCACAAACAGGTCCACGCGCTGATCTACGACATCATGAACGACAAGCAGCGCAAGGATTACGAGGAGTTCCTGGAAACCGACTTCTCCTTCGAGGTCCCTGGCGTGGCGCGTTTCCGGGTCAACGCCTTCAACCAGAATCGCGGCGCCGGCGCCGTGTTCCGGACGATTCCTTCCAAGGTCCTGAGCATGGAAGACCTCGGTATGGGCGAGGTGTTCAAGAAGATCACCGACGTACCGCGCGGTCTGGTGCTGGTGACCGGCCCGACCGGTTCGGGCAAGTCGACCACCCTGGCGGCCATGCTCGACTACCTGAACAACAACAAATACCACCACATCCTCACCATCGAAGACCCGATCGAGTTCGTTCACGAGTCGAAGAAGTGCCTGGTCAACCAGCGTGAGGTGCATCGCGATACCCACGGCTTCTCCGAAGCCCTGCGCTCGGCCCTGCGGGAAGACCCGGACATCATTCTGGTGGGTGAGATGCGTGACCTGGAGACCATCCGCCTGGCGCTGACCGCCGCGGAAACCGGTCACCTGGTATTTGGCACTCTGCACACCACCTCCGCGGCCAAGACCATCGACCGGGTGGTCGACGTGTTCCCGGCCGAGGAGAAGTCCATGGTTCGTTCCATGCTCTCCGAATCCCTGCAGGCGGTGATCTCGCAGACGCTGATGAAGAAAATCGGCGGTGGGCGGGTGGCGGCCCACGAGATCATGATCGGTACCCCGGCGATCCGTAACCTGATCCGTGAGGACAAGGTGGCGCAGATGTACTCGGCAATTCAGACCGGTGGTTCGCTGGGCATGCAGACCCTCGACAGCTGCCTGAAGAATCTGCTGAGCAAGGGCCTGATCAGCCGCGAAAGTGCGCGCGAAAAAGCCAAGACGCCGGAAAACTTCTAATAACGAGGCCGTCATCGAGGCGGCCATGCACGAGCAATACGGGCGGGATAGATGGAATTCGAAAAGCTGTTGCGGCTGATGGTGGAAAAGGGTGGTTCTGACCTGTTCATCACGGCGGGTGTGCCGCCGTCGATGAAAGTTAACGGCAAGATCATGCCGGTGACCAAGAACCCCATGTCGCCGGAGCAGACTCGCGAGACCGTGCACTCGGTGATGAACGAGCAGCAGCGCCGCGAGTTCACCGAGAATCACGAGTGTAACTTCGCCATCAGCGCCCGCGGCGTCGGTCGCTTCCGTGTCAGCGCTTTCTATCAGCGCAACCTGGCCGGCATGGTGCTGCGCCGCATCGAGACCAATATCCCGACCCTCGATGATCTCAAGCTGCCCGAGGTGCTGAAGAAGCTGGCACTGACCAAGCGCGGCCTGGTGCTGTTCGTCGGTGCTACCGGTACCGGTAAGTCCACCTCGCTGGCGGCGATGATCGGATACCGCAACAAGAACACCAGTGGCCACATCATCTCCATCGAAGACCCGATCGAGTACATCCACCAGCACCAGAACTGCATCGTCACCCAGCGTGAAGTCGGCATCGACACCGAGTCCTTCGAGGTGGCGCTGAAGAACACCCTGCGCCAGGCGCCGGATGTGATCCTGATCGGTGAGATCCGTACCCGCGAGACCATGGACTACGCCGTGGCTTTCGCCGAAACCGGCCACCTGGCACTGGCCACCCTGCACGCCAACAACGCCAACCAGGCGCTGGACCGCATCATCAACTTCTTCCCGCCGGACCGGCACAACCAGGTGTGGATGGACCTGTCGCTCAACCTCAAAGCCATCGTCGCGCAGCAGTTGGTGCCGACCCCGGATGGCAAGGGGCGTCGGGCGGTGATCGAGGTGCTGATCAACACCCCGCTGGCTGCCGACCTGATCCGCAAGGGCGAAATTCACGAGCTCAAGGGCCTGATGAAACGCTCGACCGAACTGGGCATGCAGACCTTCGACCAGGCTCTCTACAATCTCTACACCCAGGGTGAGATCACCTACGAGGACGCCCTGCTGTATGCCGACTCGGCCAACGACCTGCGCCTGATGATCAAGCTGGGGTCGGAAACCGACGGCGAGCACCTGACCAGCATGAGTCAGGGCCTCAGCTTGGAAGTCAGCGAGGAAGATCCGGGGCGGCGCTTCCGCTAGTCCCGGCGTCCTCCGCGCGCGGGCGAATGATCTTGCCGGCGCGCAGGCCAACGGCCAGTGCCTGTCCGTGGCGCTGTTCTCCGCTGCGGGCGCGCTGCATCAACTGCGGTATGAGCGGCCCTTCCGGCAGGTTCTTCCAGAAACGCACCGGCAGATTGTTCTCCAGTACGCCACGATTCAGGCGCGACGGGTTGAAGGTGCTTTCGTAGTAGGTCAGCCACAGCTGCTGACCTTCGTCGTCGGGCATCTGGGCCCATTGCCGCCATTGCAGTGGGCAGCGTTGTTCGTGTCGCAGGCGCTGGCCATCCCAGTACACGCCATCGCGTGGCGTGGCGATCAGCCAGCTGTGCGCGCCCATGCGCTCGGCAAAGTGCATGCTGGCACTGAGCAGGATGTCGTGGGCCGGCTCATGCCAGGCAACGAAGTTAGGGCTGCTCTCGGCGGAACAGGGCTGGAAACGCAAGAAGGCATGTAGGTGATGCGCCTCGCGGCGCACGGCTTTGAGCCGTCTGTGCAGTTCACTGCCGTCCGGATCGCCGGCCAGCATGGCGTTCCGTTCGCCCTGGCAGACGCGCCACAGCACCCGGTACAGCAGGCTCCAGCGCTCCGCGCAGCGATAGCGAGCGGCCTGCTCCAGCAACTCCAGCAACTGACGCGGCACCTTGACCGGCGCGCTGGCTGCTGTCGGCTCTGTGGGGACGTGGGCACGAGCGAACAGATCGTCGTCCGCGTCCTGTTCGCACCAGGTGATTGCCTGCGGCGCGACGTGCTGTGCCAACAACTCGCGCGCGACCTGGCGCCAGCCACTGAAACTGCCGTCGAAGTGGGCGGCGTGCATTACCAGAGCGCCATCTGTGCCGGCGCCTCGCTCAGTTGCAGGCGCAGGTTGTGCGACTCACTTTCCTGCAGCGGCGGCCGGTAATCCTGGGTAACGATAAAGGGCCGGGCCTTGTCCAGGGCGCAGCGCAGGCGGGTGACATCCTCGTAGCGAATGCGCTTGTGTCGGCGCAGCGCGACCAGGCGCTTGGCGCTGAGCACGCCGATGCCGGGCACGCGCGCGATCAGGGCGGGTTCGGCGCGGTTGAGGTCGACGGGAAAATGCTCGCGATGATTCAGCGCCCAGGCCAGCTTGGGGTCTATGTCGAGCGCCAGGTTGCCGGGGCCACTGAGCAGTTCGCCGGCCGTGAAGCCGTAGCCGCGCAGGAGGAAGTCGGCCTGGTACAGGCGGTGCTCGCGCAGCAGCGGCGGCGCCTCGAACGGCACGCTCTTGGGACTATGCGGAATCGGGCTGAACGCCGAGTAGTAGACCCGGCGCAAGCGGTAGGCGCCATACAGCGACTGCGCCGTGTGCAGGATGGTGCTGTCGTCGGTGGCGTCGGCGCCGACGATCATCTGTGTGCTTTGCCCCGCCGGGGCGAAGCGCGGGGCGAGCTTTTCCACGCGGGCTTCGCTCTCGCCCAGGTGGATCGAATGCATGGCCTGCTTGATGGTGCCTACCTGCTTCTCCGGCGCCAGGCGGATCAGGCTGCTCTCGGTGGGCAGTTCGATGTTGACGCTGAGGCGGTCGGCGTAGCGACCGGCCTCGGCGATCAGGAGTGGGTCGGCGTCGGGAATGGTCTTGAGATGGATGTAGCCGCGAAACTGGTGTTCCTCGCGCAGCAGCTTGGCCACGCGCACCAGCTGCTCCATGGTGTAGTCGGCGGAACGGATGATGCCGGAGCTGAGGAACAGGCCGCTGATGCAGTTGCGCCGGTAGAAATCGAGCGTCAGGGTGACGACTTCCTCGGGGGTGAAGCGTGCGCGTGGCACGTCGCTGGAGCGGCGGTTGACACAGTACTGGCAGTCGTACAGGCAGAAGTTGGTCAGCAGAATCTTCAGCAGCGCCACGCAGCGCCCGTCCGGCGTGAAACTGTGGCAGATGCCCATGCCGTTGGTCGCCCCCAGTCCGCTCTTGCCCTTGGAGCTGCGTTTGGGGGCGCCGCTGCTGGCGCAGGACACGTCGTACTTGGCGGCATCGGCGAGAATGGTGAGCTTGTCGATCAGCTGCATGGCGTTGCTCGTATACTGTTTTTATATACAGTATTTGAGTGGTGGCAAGGCGGCAAGGCAGAAGTTGTAACGCAAAGGCTTTCGCCCGCGAGGGCAACCTTGCGTAGAGTGCGCGGTCAGTACAGTGACATTAATCGCAGGAGGCAGGCATGCAGCGACAGGACACACACAGCAAGGTTATTGGCTATCTGCTCTGGATCTTTGGTTTCCTCGGCGCCCACCGTTTCTACTACGGCAAGCCGGTGACCGGGACTATCTGGTTCTTCACCCTGGGGTTGTTCTTCATCGGCTGGATCATCGACCTGTTCCTGATCCCGGCGATGGATCGTGAGGCGGACCTGCGTTTCACCGCGGGCGATACTGATTACAACGTGGCCTGGATTCTGCTCACCTTCCTCGGTGTATTCGGCGTGCACCGCATGTACCAGGGCAAGTGGATCACCGGGATCATCTACCTGTTCACCGGCGGGCTGTTCCTGATTGGCGTGCTGTATGACTTCTGGACGCTGAATACCCAGATTTCGATCAAGAACGCTTCCCGCGCCTGATCTGTGCCCACAAAAAAGCCCGCCGACTGGCGGGCTAATGAGATGGTCACCCCCACACCCTGCGAGGGCTACGCTCTCGCAGGGTGTTTTATTTCGGAGGCCATCATCATGAGCAGCGTCGCACTGGTTGGTATCGATCTCGGCAAGCACAGCTTTCATTTGCATGGGCAGGACAATGTCGGTCGAGAAGTCTTGCGCAGGAAAGCGACACGCCAGCAGATGATGCGATTGTTGGGCAACTTGCCGAGGTGCACAGTGGCGATGGAAGCTTGTGCGGGATCACACTTTCTGGCTCGGCAACTGGTAGCGTTCGGGCATGAAGTGAAGCTGATTTCGCCGCAGTTCGTGCGGCCTTTCGTTAAGGGCAACAAGAACGACTTCATCGATGCCGAGGCGATCTGTGAAGCCGCCTCCCGGCCTACCATGCGCTTCGTGACACCGAAGACCGAAGCCCAGCAAACCTTGTCGGTTTTGCACCGGATGCGCGAGTCCCTGGTGCGTGACCGGACGAAGACGGCGAACCAGGCCCATGGGTTCCTGTTGGAATTCGGTATCAGCCTGCCCAAGGGGTTGTCGCTGGTCAGGCGGCTGCCGAGCACGTTAAACGAGCACGAGTTGCCACCGCGCCTGGTCGGGCTGCTGAGTCGCTTGCATGAGCACTTCTGCTACCTGGACGAGCAGATCAAATCGCTGGACAAGGAAATGACCGGCCAGCTTGCCGAGGACGACCTGGGCAGCCGCCTGCTGAGCATCCCCTGTGTGGGGCCGATCACGGCCAGCCTACTGTGCGCCGAGATGGGCGATGGCAAACAGTATGGCGGCAGTCGTGATTTCGCGGCATCGGTGGGTCTGGTGCCACGCCAATACAGCACGGGAGGCCGGGCCAATCTGCTGGGAATCAGCAAGCGCGGCGACAAGAACTTGCGCCGGCTACTGGTGCAGTGCGCCAGGGTCTATCTGCAACGTCTTCAGTTCCAGCAGGGCGCTTTGGCCGACTGGGTTCGCTCGCTGCGTGAGCGGCGGCACTCGAATGTGGTGGTATGCGCCCTGGCCAACAAGTTCGCCCGCATCGCCTGGGCTATCGCAGCCAATCACTCGCAATTCAAAGCGGGGCCAGGCGCTGCTGTCGCCTGACCCCGCCATTACAGCTGTACTACGAAACACCCTTTCAGGCGATTTTTGCGATGTTGAACAACCGATGACATGAACGGCCCACCGGCCTGGCGAAGAACCTGACATAAAAATCGGCTTTAGAAGCCGTCGGGCTTTTCAGGATCGCCAGGCGCGACTCTCATCGTGGCGCGGGGCATGCCCCAGATAGACGCCGGATAGATTTAAGCAAGCCAAACAGCCATCGTTGATCAGTATTGCAAAAATGGGGGTGACCATAGATTTTTTGTGGCTGGGCTTCAGGCCTGATAGCTGATGCGCCCATCCACCAGGGTGTAGCGCACCTGGCCGGGCAGGCAGTGGCCGATGAAGGGGCAGTTGCTGCCTTTCGAGCGCCAGCTCTCGCCGGCCAGGGTCTGGCCTTCGCCGTCGAACAGGGTGATGTCGGCCGGGGCGCCGATGGCCAGGCGCCCGGCGGGCAGGCGCAGGGCCTTGGCCGGGCCGCTGGTCAGGCGTGCCAGCAGCGTCGGCAGGTCGAGCAGGCCGTCCTGCACCAGGGTCAGGGCCAGCGGCAGCAACAGTTCGACACTGCTAATGCCCGGCTCGGTGGCGCCGAAGGGGGCCAGCTTGGCGTCGGCCTCGTGTGGCTGGTGGTGGCTGGCGATGGCGCCGATCACGCCGCTCTTCACCGCCTCGCGCAGGCCGTCGCGGTCGAAGGCGGTGCGCAGCGGCGGCTGCACGTGATACAGACTGGAGAAGCCGAGCAGCGACTCGTCGGTGAGGATCAGCTGATACATGGCCACATCGGCGCTGACCGGCAGGCCGCGCGCCTGGGCCTGGGCGATCATCTCGGCGCCGCGGGCGCTGGTCAGCTGGCTGAAATGGGCGCGTACGCCGCTTTGTTCGACCAGCAACAGGGCACGGGCCAGGGCCACGGTTTCGGCGGTTTCCGGGATGCCGGCCAGGCCGAGGAAACTGGCGGTGGGGCCTTCATGGGCCAACCCGCCTTCGGCCAGTTCGGCGTCCTGGGCGTGGAACACCAGGGTCAGATCGAAGGTGGCGGCATACTCCATGGCGCGGCGCAGGTTGCGGTTGTTGGCGAACGGCGCCAGGCCGTTGCCGAAGGCCACGCAGCCGACGTCACGCAGGGCGACCAGTTCTGCAAGTTGCTCGCCGGCCAGGCCTTTGGTCAGGGCGCCGATGGGGAAGACCTTGGTGTGCCCGGCTTCCTGGGCGCGGTCGAGGATCAGCTCGGCCACCGCCGAGGTGTCCAGCACCGGCTTGGTCAGCGGCGGGCAGCACAGGCTGGTGACCCCCCCGGCCGCGGCGGCCAGGGTTTCGCTGGCGATGCTGCCCTTGCGGCTGTAACCCGGCTCGCGCAGGGCGACGGACAGGTCGACCAGGCCGGGGGTGGCGATCAGGCCGCGGGCGTCGATCTCGCGGTCGGCGTTGAAGCCGGCTGGGGGCTGGTCGAAAGCGGCCAGCTTGCCGCCGTCCAGGTAGAGGTCGCGAACCTGATCCAGACCGCTGGCGGGATCGATGACTCGGGCTCCGAGGATACGGGTGCGCATCAGTTCTGCTCCTCGGCATCGAGTTGACGCTGGGTGGTCTGGCCGCTCATGGCCATGGACAGCACGGCCATGCGGATGGCGATGCCGTAGGTGACCTGGTTGAGAATTACCGAGCGCTCGCCGTCGGCCACCGCCGACTCGATTTCCACGCCGCGGTTGATCGGCCCCGGGTGCATGACAATGGCGTCCGGTTTGGCCAGCTTGAGGCGCTGTTCGGTGAGGCCGTAGAGGCGGTAGAACTCACCCTCGCTGGGCAGTAGGCCGCCCTGCATGCGCTCGCGCTGCAGGCGCAGCATGATCACCACGTCAACGTCCCGGAGGCCTTCGGTCAGGTCATGATGGACGCTGACGCCGTACTGCTCGATGCCGATCGGCAGCAGGGTCTTCGGGCCGATGACGCGGATATCCGGGCAGCCCAGGGCTTTGAGCGCCAGCATGTTGGAGCGCGCCACCCGCGAATGCAGGATGTCACCGACGATGGCCACCGAGAGGTTCTCGAAGCTGCCCTTGTGGCGGCGGATGGTGAGCATGTCGAGCATGCCCTGGGTCGGGTGCGCGTGACGGCCGTCGCCGCCGTTGATGATCGCCAGGTTGGGGCACACGTGCTCGGCGATGAAGTGCGCGGCGCCCGAGTCGGCGTGGCGCACGACGAAGATGTCGGCGGCCATGGCTTCCAGATTGCGCAGGGTGTCGAACAGGGTCTCGCCCTTGCTGGTCGAGCTGGTCGACACGTTGAGGCTGATCACATCGGCCGACAGGCGCTGGGCGGCCAGTTCGAAGGTGGTGCGGGTGCGCGTGGAGTTTTCGAAGAACACGTTGCACACGGTCTTGCCACGCAGCAGCGGGACTTTCTTCACGGCGCGGGCGCCGACTTCGAGGAAGGAGTCGGCGGTGTCGAGGATTTCCGTCAGCAGCTCGCGGGGCAGGCCGTCGAGCGAGAGGAAGTGGCGCAGCTGGCCTTGGTCATTCAGCTGCAGCGAGCGCGAGGCGGCGGTAGGCATGGTGGCAGGCCTTAGGAAGCGGTAAGGGTTTGCAGCTCGAGGGCGAGCGGCGCAGGGCCGGACAATTTTACCCGCTCGTGGGGCGCCAGGGCGAGGCTGGCGCCGAGGACGTCGGCGTGGATCGGCAGCTCGCGGGCGTCCAGGTCGAGCAGGCAGACCAGGGTCACGCTGGCCGGGCGGCCGTAGTCGAACAGTTCGTTGAGCGCGGCGCGAATGGTGCGCCCGCTCATCAGTACGTCGTCGATCAGCACCAGGTGCTGGCCTTCGATCTCGAACGGCAGGGCCGAGGGGCGAACCTGCGGGTGCAGGCCGCTCTGGGTGAAGTCGTCACGGTAGAACGACACATCCAGCGTGCCCAGTGGTTGGTCCAGGCCGAGTTCGTTGAGCAACGCTTCAGCGACCCATATACCGCCGGTGCGAATGCCGATGAAGTGCGCCTGGGTGATGCCGCGGCGTGCCAGCAGGCTGCGCAGGTCGGCGGCCATGCGTGGCAGCAGCTGTTGGGGGGCGGGCAGGGTCATGGCGTTCCTCGCAATGGATTTACAGTTTCTGTTCCAGCCAGCCTTCCAGCAGCAAGGCAGCAGCCAGGGCATCCACCGGGCGCTCGCGGTAGCCACCGCGCTGGCCCTGGCTCAGGCGCTGGCCCTTGGCTTCGAAGGTGGTCAGGCGTTCGTCATGGGTGTGCACTGGCAGGTTGTAGCGGCCGTTGAGGCGGCGGGCGAATTTTTCGGCGCGCTCGCTCATCTCGCTCTTCGTGCCGTCCATGTTCAGTGGCAGGCCGACGACGATGGCATCCGGCTGCCACTCCTTGATCAGGGCTTCGACCTTGCTCCAGTCCGGTACGCCGTTCTGCGCCTTGAGCACACAGAGCTCGCGGGCCTGGCCGGTGATGGCCTGGCCGACGGCGACGCCGATCTGTTTGGTGCCGTAGTCGAAGCCCAGCAACAGGCGTGGTGAGCTGCTCATGCGTGGCCAGCCTGGGCGCTGAGCAGGCTGAGGTTGATGCCCAGGGATGCGGCGGCAGCGGCGAGGCGCTGGTCGAAGGGGGTGCTGAAGAGGATTTCGCTGTCGGCCGGGCAGGTCAGCCAGGCGTTGTCAGTCAGTTCCTGTTCCAGCTGGCCGGCCTCCCAGCCGGCGTAGCCGAGGGTGATCAGATGCTGGCTGGGGCCCTGGCCGTCGGCGATGGCAAATAGCACATCCTGGGACGTGGAGAGGGCGAGCTCGCCCAGTTCCAGGGTTGCCTGATAGGTATGCCCGGTCGGGTGCAGGACGAAGCCACGGTCGGTCTGCACCGGGCCGCCAGAGAATATCGGTAGGCTCTGGCACAGGGCGGGCGGTGTTTCGTCTGGACGCAGTTGCTCCATCACGTCGGCCAGGTTGAGGCCGCTGGGGCGGTTGATCACCAGGCCCATGGCGCCTTGCTCGTTGTGTTCGACCAGGTAGGTGACGGTTTGCGCGAAGTGCGGATCGGCCATGTGTGGCATGGCGATCAGGAAGTGGTGCTTGAGGTAGCTGGTGGCAGTTTTCATGGGCGTTAGTTTCCGCCCAGCTGACGCCAGCTTCAAGCGCCAAGCAGGGCTCAGTTGCTGGACAATCGGTCGCCGCGCTCGAAGCGCCAGGTGCGGATGATCTCCAGGCGGTCGATATCGGCCAGGTCGCCGGTGAAGGGCGCGAAGGGGGCGGCCAGGCGCACGATGCGCAGGGCGGCCTGATCCAGCACCTGCTGGCCGGAGGATTCGAGGATCTGCACCTCGTAGATGGTGCCGTCACGGTTGATCGACACCAGCAGGCGCAGATTGCCGTAGACCCGCTGGCGGCGAGCTTCTTCCGGGTAGTTGAGGTTGCCAACGCGCTCGACCTTCTTGCGCCAGTCGTCCTTGTACCAGGCGCCCTTGTCACGCATGGTCGAGGCGGCGTTCAGGCGCAGGATCTTCGGGCGCTTGGCGTATTGCTGTTGCTCCTGGGCCAGCTGCGCTTCCAGGCTGGCGATCTCCATAGACAGCTGCGAGCTGTCGAACACCGGTGCTGGCCGAGCATCCGGCTCGGGCTGTTTCTCTTCGCGTTTGGTCGGGGTTTTCTGCGGTTGCGGACTGCGCGTGGCCAGCGCGGCCTTGGGCGCTTCCTGGGGCTTGCTCGGTGCGGGCGCGGCGGCGGGGGTGACCTTGTTGACCTGGGTGTCGTGGAAGGGCGCTTGCTCGGTGGTTTTGGGGGCGGCTTTTTCTTCCAGACTGCCGCTGCCCTGTTGGTTGTCCTGGGCGAGGAAGTCGGCCTCCTTGGGCTTCTCCTCGCTCTTGAAGGTGGACAGGGTGATCTCCAGGGTCTTGCTGATCTCGCTGGGCTTGGCCAGGGTGAAGCTGACGCCGAGAATCAGCGCCAGGTGCAGCAGGGTGGCTATCAGCAGGGTGAAGCCCAGGCGATCCGCGGGGCGGACACCTGAGTGGGCAAGTTCGGCGGGAATCGTGGTGGCAGCGTTCATCGGACGGTGGCTGGCTTCAGAGTGTCGCGCAGTCTGCCGGCTCAGGGCGGCGACTCGCAAGCCGCAAGCGCCAAGCTGCCACCTGGATCAAGCTTTGCGTGCCTGCAGCTTGGTTTCGATGGCGTCCATCAGGCGTTCGCCGATGCGGGTGTCGTAGGCCTTGTCGATCTCGCGAATGCAGGTCGGGCTGGTGACGTTGATCTCGGTGAGGTAGTCGCCGATCACGTCCAGACCGACGAACAGCAGGCCTTTCTCGCGCAGGGTCGGGCCTACGGCGGCGGCGATCTCGCGATCCCGCGCGGTCAGTGGGCGCGCTTCGCCGCGGCCGCCTGCGGCCAGGTTGCCGCGGGTCTCGCCCTGGGCGGGGATGCGTGCCAGGCAGTAGGGCACGGGCTCACCGTCGATCATCAGGATGCGTTTGTCGCCATCGACGATGGCTGGCAGATAGCCCTGGGCCATGATTTGCTGGGTGCCATGGGCGGTGAGGGTTTCCAGGATCACCGACAAGTTGGGGTCGCCGGCGCGGTGACGAAAGATCGAGGCGCCGCCCATGCCATCCAGGGGTTTGAGAATGATGTCACGCTGCGTTTCGGCGAACTCGCGCAGAATGTCCGGCCTGCGGCTGACCAGGGTCGGTGGCATGCATTGGGGAAATTGGGTGGCGAACAGCTTTTCGTTGCAGTCCCGCAGGCTTTGCGGGCGATTGACGATCAGCGTGCCGGCACGCTCGGCCTGCTCCAGCAGGTAGGTGGTGTAGACGAACTCCATGTCGAAGGGCGGGTCCTTGCGCATCAGGATTACGTCCAGCTCGCTTAGCGGGTTGTCCTGTTCGTCATCCAGCTCGAACCAGCGCTGCGGATCCGCGAATACGCTCAGCGGGCGCATGCGGGCACGCGCCTCGCCAGTCGTTTGGTAAAGGTCTTTTTGCTCCATGTAGAAGAGTGACCAGCCGCGGGCTTGTGCGGCGAGAAGCATGGCCAGCGAACTGTCCTTCTTGAAGTTGATCTGGGCGATGGGATCCATGACGATCCCCAGGCGAATGCTCATGAGCGGAACCTGCTGGCAGCGAGTCGGAGAGGGCACAAGGGTGGCGTTGAGGGCCGGTCCGGTCAAGAAAAACCCCGAGTATTAGGGGCTTATAGATTGCATCTGTAGAGTGTGCTAAAAAGTCCGGACGATCGGGGCGCAGCCCGTCAGTGTTACGGCCTCAGCCACACTGTGATGTAGATAAAAAATAATTACCGAGGCGATGGTAGGGCAGACATGGAACAGCATTCCGAAGGGTTGAGAGTCATGGTGATCGACGATTCGAAGACGATTCGCCGCACCGCCGAGACTCTGCTGAAGAAGGTGGGCTGCGAGGTCATCACCGCGGTAGATGGTTTCGATGCATTGGCCAAGATTGCCGATACCCATCCGAGCATTATTTTCGTTGACATCATGATGCCGCGTCTCGACGGCTATCAGACCTGCGCTCTGATCAAGAACAACAGTGCTTTCAAATCCACGCCGGTGATCATGCTGTCTTCCAAGGACGGTTTGTTCGATAAGGCTAAGGGGCGCATCGTCGGTTCCGACCAGTACCTGACCAAGCCATTCAGCAAGGAAGAGCTGCTCGGTGCCATCAAGGCGCATGTGCCCCAATTCGTCCCAGTGGAGCAAGCCTCCTGATTTCCGGCCACAAGCCGGTGACGCCTATTCCTAACGGGGAACCTCATGGCTCGTATTCTGATTGTTGATGACTCGCCTACCGAGATGTACAAACTGACCGCCATGCTTGAGAAGCATGGTCATCAGGTGCTTAAGGCAGAAAATGGCGGCGACGGTGTTGCCTTGGCGCGTCAGGAGAAGCCTGATGCAGTATTGATGGATATCGTCATGCCGGGCCTCAATGGCTTCCAGGCCACGCGTCAGCTGACCAAGGATGCCGAAACCAGTCATATCCCGGTGATCATCGTCACCACCAAGGATCAGGAAACCGATAAGGTCTGGGGTAAGCGTCAGGGCGCGCGCGACTACCTGACCAAGCCGGTGGATGAAGATACCCTGATGAAAACCCTCAATGCGGTACTGGCCGGCTGATACGCCGCGTCAGTCCGTAGCCACATAAGAAGAACAGACCAAGGCCGGCATGTCGGACGCTCAATCTCCTTTCCAGCTTCTTGTCGCTCTCGATCAGCGCTGTCGTACGCTGGCGGCCGGTTTGCCGTCGCAGCAACAGGCAGTGCAGACCTGGAGCGGCATCGGCTTTCGCATGGGCGATCGCTACTTTGTGGCTCCCATGGGGGAGGTGGGTGAAGTGCTGCATGAGCCGCGTTACACCCTGCTGCCAGGCGTCAAGAATTGGGTCAAGGGCGTGGCCAACGTGCGCGGCCGGCTGTTGCCAGTGATGGATCTGTGTGGCTTCTTCGGCAGTGAGTTGTCACCGCTGCGTAAACAGCGCCGAGTGCTTGTGGTCGATCACAACGAGGTCTTCGCTGGCCTGACGGTCGACGAAGTCTTTGGTATGCAGCACTTTCCGGTGGATGCGTTTGCCGAGCAGCTGCCGCCGCTGGAAGCGGCGATTCAGCCGTTCATTCATGGGGTTTTCCAGCGTGAGCGTCCCTGGCTGGTATTCAGCCCGCATGCGTTGGCGCAGCACCAGGGCTTTCTTGACGTGGCGGTATAAACAGTTTTTCGGTTGGGTCGGCAGTTGTCGGCCCTTTGGCGTTATATGGGAACCGTAGTGCGGTAGGTCCAGGCGGGGGCCAAAAAATGAAAAAAATCGATGCAGGCAATCTCTTGGCAGGTGTGCGCAGTAACACGCTGATCGCCGGACTCTTCGTGGTCCTGATCATTTCCATTGTGTTGTTGTTCGCCAACTTCGCCTACCTCAACACCCAATCCGGCTACGACAAGGAATACATCAGTCACGCGGGTGAATTGCGCGTACTGTCCCAGCGTATTGCAAAGAACGCTACGGAAGCGGCAACCGGTAAGGCCGAAGCCTTCCCGCTGCTCAAGGAAGCGCGTCGCGACTTCGAGGAGCGCTGGGGTTTCCTGACTTCCGGTAACGAGGCCAGCGGCCTGCCGGCTGCACCCGAGTCGGTCAAGCCGCAGATGGATGAGGTGCAGAAGGACTGGGATATCCTGCGTCAGAACGCCGACGCCATTCTGGCCAGCGAGCAGACCGTTCTGTCGCTGCACCAGGTTGCGGCCACCCTGGCCGAAACCATTCCGCAGCTGCAGGTCGAGTACGAGGAAGTGGTCGACATCCTGCTGCAGAGCGGTGCGCCGGCCGCCCAGGTGTCCGTGGCCCAGCGCCAGTCGCTGCTGGCCGAACGTATCCTCGGCTCGGTGAACAAGGTGCTGGCCGGTGACGATGACTCGGTACAGGCCGCCGACATGTTCGGTCGTGATGCCAGCCTGTTCGGTCGCGTACTCAAGGCGATGATCGAAGGCAATACCGCCATGGAAATCACGGCGGTGACCGACGTGGATGCCCTGGAGCGTCTGGCTGAAATTTCCGAGCTGTTCCAGTTCGTATCCGGTTCGGTGGACGAGATTCTCGAAACTTCGCCTGAGCTGTTCCAGGTGCGTGAGTCCGCCAACACCATCTTTACCGGCTCGCAGACCCTGCTGGACAAGTCCTCCGGCCTGGCTTCCGAGTTCGAGAACCTGGCCGACGGCCGTTACTTCAATACTCTGGCCGGTTATGTGCTGGGTGCCATCGCTCTGGCGGCGATCATCCTCATCGGCCTGGTAATGGTGCGCGAGACCAACCGCCGTCTGGCCTCTACCGCCGAGAAGAACGAGCGTAACCAGTCGGCGATTCTGCGACTGCTCGACGAAATCGCCGACCTCGCGGACGGTGACCTGACGGTAGCGGCGACGGTAACCGAGGACTTCACCGGCGCCATCGCGGACTCCATCAACTACTCCATCGACCAGCTGCGTGACCTGGTAGCGACCATTAACTCGACCGCCGTCCAGGTATCGGCCGCTGCCCAGGAAACCCAGGCCACGGCGATGCACCTGGCCGAAGCGTCCGAGCACCAGGCCCAGGAAATCGCCGGTGCCTCCGCGGCGATCAACGAAATGGCCGTGTCGATTGACCAGGTATCGGCGAACGCCGCGGAATCCTCCGCGGTAGCGGAACGTTCCGTAGCTATCGCCAACAAGGGCAACGAAGTCGTACATAACACCATCACCGGCATGGATAACATCCGTGAGCAGATCCAGGACACCTCGAAGCGGATCAAGCGTCTCGGTGAGTCGTCCCAGGAGATCGGTGACATCGTTAGCCTGATTAACGACATTGCCGACCAGACCAACATCCTCGCACTGAACGCCGCGATCCAGGCCTCCATGGCCGGTGACGCCGGTCGAGGCTTCGCCGTGGTAGCGGACGAAGTACAGCGCCTCGCAGAACGCTCCTCCGCTGCAACCAAGCAGATCGAGGCGCTGGTTAAGACCATTCAGACCGACACCAACGAAGCGGTAATCTCCATGGAACAAACCACCTCCGAGGTGGTGCGTGGTGCCCGTCTGGCGCAGGACGCCGGTGTGGCCCTGGAGGAGATCGAGAAGGTATCCAAGACCCTCGCGGCCCTGATCCAGAACATCTCCAACGCCGCCCGTCAGCAGGCCTCCTCGGCCGGCCATATCTCCAACACCATGAACGTGATTCAGGAGATCACCTCGCAGACCTCCGCAGGTACCACCGCTACCGCTAAGAGCATCGGTAACCTGGCCAAGATGGCCAGCGAGATGCGTCGTTCGGTATCCGGCTTCACCCTGCCGGAAGGCCAGGCCTGATCAACGGAGGTGCGGTGTCCTGAGAAGGGCACCGCCCAGGGCACTCGCGCATGAACGAGGGGCATGGCATGCAGCCAAGCGGCGCTTGGGCGTTGAAACCCCTGGCCGAGATGTCGCCGACGGAGTTCCGTGATTGGCAGGCACTGTTGGAAGAGCGTACCGGCGTAGTGATCAATGAACAGCGCCGGGCGTTTCTGCAGACCAATCTGAGCGCGCGCATGCGCGAACTGGATGTGGCCGACTACGCCAGCTACTACCGCCAGGTGACTGACGGTCCACGTGGTGCCGTGGAGTGGTCGACCCTGCTGGATCGGCTGACCGTTCAGGAAACGCGCTTCTTCCGTCATCGCCCATCGTTTGATGTTCTGCAGCGTTATCTGCGTGCGCGCCTGGTCACGGACGAACAGGCCCAGTCCCTGGCACTTTGGAGCGTGGGTTGCTCCAGCGGTGAAGAGCCGTACTCGATGGCCATCTGCGCTGCCGAGGTGCTACGTGAACTGGAGAGCGCCCGCCAGTTTGGCGTGACCGGCACCGATATCAGCCTCAGCGCGTTGAACAAGGCGCGTGAAGCGGTGTACGGGGCGCGCAAGCTGGAACAGATGGATACCGACCTGTGCGAGCGCTACTTCCTCGTCCGGGAGGATGGCCGGTGCCAAGTGGTGCCGGATTTGGCCGCACGAGTCTGCGTGGCCCGTTTGAATGTGCTGGAACTGGCCAAGGCGCCACAGTCCGGCATGGACGTAATTTTTTGCCAGAACCTGCTGATTTACTTTCGTCGCTGGCGTCGCCGCGAAATCCTCAATCGTCTGGCTGAACGCCTGGCGCCAGGAGGCTTGCTGGTGGTGGGTGTGGGGGAAGTGGTTGGCTGGCAGCACCCGGATTTGATGCCGGTGGCTGACGAGCGGGTTCTGGCGTTTACCCGCAAGGGCTAAGACAAGAATGACTGGAGTCGTTATGGGTGATCGGCACGACTATGTCGCCCTGGAATGGGTCAAAGGCGAAATCGCGGAAACCCTGAAACAGGCCCGCCAGGCCCTGGAGGCGTTCGTCGAGAACCCGCAGGACGGCACTCGTCTGCGTTTCTGCCAGACCTATGTGCACCAGGTCCTCGGTACCCTGCAGATGGTCGAGTTCTACGGGGCTGCCCTGCTTGCCGAGGAAATGGAGCAACTGGTTCAGGCCCTGCTCGACGAGCGCGTGGGTAACCAGGGTGAAGCGCTGGAAGTGCTGATGCAGGCCATTCTGCAGCTGCCGGCCTATCTGGATCGTATCCAGACCGCCCGTCGCGATCTGCCGATGGTCGTGCTGCCGCTGCTCAACGACCTGCGCGCCGCCCGTGGCGAAAATCTGCTGTCGGAAACCAGCCTGTTCTCCCCGGATTTGTCCGGTCGCCTGCCGGCATTGCCACACGACTCACTGGACAAGCTGCGTACCGACGACCTGCCGGTGCTGTTGCGCAAGCTGCGGCAGATGTTGCAAATGGCCCTGGTCGGCGTGATCCGCAACCAGGATCTGGCCACCAACCTGGGCTATATGGCGCGGGTCTTTGCGCGTCTGGAAACCCTGTGCCATGAGGCGCCGCTCGGTTCTCTCTGGCAGATTGCGTCCGGCATGGTCGAAGGCCTGGCCAATGGCAGCGTGGTCAACAGTGCCTCGGTACGGACCCTTCTGCGCCAGGTCGACAAGGAGCTCAAGCGCCTGGTCGAACATGGCGCTGATGGTATCAACCAGGCAGCTCCGGACGAGCTGACCAAGAACCTGTTGTTCTATGTGGCCAAAGCCCCTGCGCAGTCGCCACGCATCAGTGCGCTCAAGGAGCGCTATCGCCTTGAGGACGCGCTGCCCGATAGCAGCACGGTGGACGAGGAGCGCGCGCGCCTGGCTGGCCCGGATCGCGACGCCATGCGCTCTGTGGTGGGGGCGCTGTGTGAGGAGCTGGTGCGGGTCAAGGACAGTCTCGACCTGTTCGTCCGCAGCGACCGCAAGCAGGTCGCTGAGCTCGACGCCCTGCTGGCACCGCTGAAGCAGATTGCCGACACGCTGGCCGTGCTCGGCTTCGGCCAGCCGCGCAAAGTCATTGTCGACCAGATTGATGTCGTGCACGGCTTGTCGCTGGGCCAGCGCGAGCCCAGCGATGCGGTGTTGATGGATGTGGCCGGTGCACTGCTGTATGTCGAAGCGACCCTGGCCGGCATGGTCGGCCCCGCAGACGATGCGCAGAGCGAACAGAGCCATCTGCCGACGACCGATGTGGCACAGATTCACCAGCTGGTGATCAAGGAAGCGCGTACCGGCCTGGAGCAAGCCAAGGACGCGATTATCGAGTTCATCGCCTCGCAGTGGAATCACGAACACCTGGCGCGCGTGCCCGAGTTGCTGACTCAGGTCCGTGGTGGCCTGACCATGATTCCGCTGACTCGCGCCGCCAGCCTGCTGAAAGCCTGTACCCGCTATATCGAAGAGCAGCTGCTGGTACGCAAGGCCGTTCCCAATTGGCAGAACCTCGACACCCTGGCCGATGCCATTACCAGCGTCGAGTACTACCTGGAGCGTCTGGCAGAGGATCATGCGAGTCAGGGCGATCTGATTCTCGACGTGGCCGAGGAAAGCCTGGAGAGCCTGGGCTATCCGCTCAAGGACAAACCCTCGATCCTTGATCGCGTCGAGGAGGTGCCGGCACCGCTGGCCGACCCGCTGCAAGACATTGAAGTACTGGCCGCCGAAGAGGTGGCATTCGAACCGCTGGCTGAGTTTGCGCCCGAGGCGGACGAGTTGCCGCTTCTATCTTCCGATGAAGCGGGTGATGAGCTGAGTACCGAGTTCGCCGAGTTGGCGAACGAAGAAACCAGCGAGCTGCTGGTTTCCGACGATAACTGGAGTCTGGGCGAGTCCGGTGAGACTGATGCCGCCCATATCGATCTGAGCCTGGACGCGCCTCTTGAGCTGGACGTTGGCGACGAGCTTTCATCGAACGAAGAGATCCAGCCCACTCAGACCGAGGAGTCACCGAGCCTCGTTGACGATTCCGCTGAGGAGCTGGGCCTGGACGGCACGCCGACCAGCTGGGACGAGTTGGAAATTGCCGACCTCGAGCTGCCCGAGGTCGAGTTGCCCAGTGCGCCATTTGAGCCCGAGCCGCTTGCGGTGGCGGAAAAGCCGCTGACCATGGCCGAGGTGATGGCCGCGCCCGTGCAGGCCATCAACCCGCCGGCCCAGGACGTACCGCCGACCCTGCTGCCGCCGCCTGCCGATGAAGAACCGGTGGACGAGGATCTGCTGGAGGTCTTTATCGAGGAGGCCGGCGAGGTTCTCGAGACCATCAACGAATACCTGCCGCAATGGCGCGCCGATACCGACAACAAGGACGCTCTGACCGAAGTGCGGCGGGCCTTCCACACCCTCAAGGGCAGTGGCCGCATGGTGCGCGCGTTGATCATCGGCGAGCTGGCCTGGTCGATCGAGAACATGCTCAACCGTGTGCTGGATCGCAGTATCCAGCCGAACGAGCCGGTGCAGCAGGTCATCGCCGATGTACTCGAGCTGATGCCGGCGTTGGTCGACGAATTCGCCGCCAAGGCCCAGCGTCAGCGTGACGATGTCGATTACTTGGCCGCCACTGCTCATGCTCTGGCGCGTGGCCAGGTGCCGAGTGCCCCGGCCGCCGCTCCTCAGATCGAAGAACATCAGCCCGAGACTGTGGACGCGGCGGGGCTTGCCGTTGTCGAGGAGGACGAGGACGGCCTCGACCCTCTGCTGCTGGAGATCTTCCGTAACGAGGCGGAAACCCACCTGGATACCCTGGTTGGCTTCCTCGCCGACTGCGCCCAGGAGCTGCCCCAGCCGGTTACCGATAACCTGCAGCGTGCCCTGCATACCCTCAAGGGCAGTGCGCACATGGCGGGCATCCTGCCGATCGCCGAGATCGCCACGCCACTGGAGAAGCTGGTCAAGGAATTCAAGACCAATCTGATCGACATGGATCTGGCCGAGGCTGAGTTGCTGCGCGATGCCGAGCAGCTGTTCCGCGCGGGTCTTGAACAGCTGAAAAGCCGGCCTCTGGCCGCTATTCCCGGTGCCGAGGAATTCCTGGAACGCGTGCAGAAGCTGCACCAGAGCCGTCTGGACAGCGCAGAAAACGCACGCCTGGATGAGCAGGATCAACGCGACCCTCAGTTGATTTCGATCTTCCTGGCCGAAGGCATGGACATCCTGCTGGATGCCGATGAGCTGCTGCGCAAGTGGCGTGAGCATCCCAGTGAACAACAGGAACTCAGCGCCCTGCTGGAAGAGCTGACCACCCTTGGCCGTGGTGCCGAGATGGCCGAGCTGCCGCAGATCGATGAACTGTGTCAGGCCCTGCTGGCCCTGTACCAGGCCGCGCTGGATGGCCGTTTGGCTGTCAGCGAGCGCTTCTTCACCGAGGCCGAGGCCGCCCATGAGGCGCTGATCGGCATGATGGATCAGGTCGCCGCGGCCCTGCAGGTCAGCCCGCAGCCGGAACGTGTAGCAGCCCTGCACAACCTGCTGGCGCAGGCGCTTGACCCTGCTGCTCTGGCGCTGCTCGCCAGTGAGACGCCGGGCCTGGAAGTCGTCGAACTTGATGAAGTGCCTGCCGCCGCCACCGAAGCTTTTGCAGCCCCGATCGAGGAGGTTGCGGCAGCCTTGCCGGAAGACCTCGATGCCGAAATGGTGGAGATCTTCCTGGAAGAAGCCGTCGATATTCTCGACAGCGCCGGCCAGGCCCTCGACCGCTGGCTGGCCGACCCGGCCAATACCCTGGCGCTATCGTCCTTGCAGCGTGACCTGCATACCCTCAAGGGCGGCGCGCGCATGGCCGAGATTCGCGCCATCGGCGATTTGGCCCACGAGCTGGAGTCACTGTACGAAGGTCTGGTGGATCGCCGGTTCAGCTACTCACAGCCACTGGCGGGGCTGTTGCAACAGAGCCATGACCGTCTGGCTGTGGTGCTGGAGCAACTGCAGCATGGTCAGCCGCTGACGGACTCTTCCGTGCTGATCGACGCCATTCGTTCCTTTCGCCAGGGCGGCAGCCTGGCCGCGCCTGTCGAGGTAAGCGCGCAGGCGCCTGCAGTGCTGGACGAACCGTCGAGTGAAATGGACCTGGCTGACCTGGCTGAGGCCGAGCTTTCCGCTCCGCAGCTCGACGAGCTGCCGGAACTGCACATCGAGCCTGACATTGAGGCGCCGGTCGAAGAGCTGCCAGAAGAGCTGCCGGCCCTGAGTGCCGAGCAGTGGCATATCGAGGAAACGTTACCGGCCCTGGGCGCCGAACCACTGGACGACAAGGCCGGGCCAGTCGACGCCTCCGCACATGACGAGACGCCGGAAATGGATCTGGCTGAGTTGCCGGAGGCCGAGCTTTCCGCTCCGCAGCTCGACGAGCTGCCGGAACTGCACATCGAGCCTGAAATTGAGGCTTCGGTCGAAGAGCTGCCAGAAGAGCTGCCGGCCCTGAGTGCCGAGCAGTGGCATATCGAGGAAACCCTGCCCGCTTTGGGGGCTGAGCCTGTTAGCGAAGACATATCGGCCGTGACCGAGTCGAACCTGGCGTCGGTTCAACCGCCTGTAGCGGAGACTCCGGTGGTTGACCGCGATCCGGAACTGGTGGAGATCTTCCTCGAAGAAGGCTTCGACATCATGGACAGCGCCAACGCTGCCCTGCAGCGCTGGATGAGCGATGTCGACAACACCCTGGAAGTGGAAGCCCTGCAGCGTGATCTGCACACCCTCAAGGGCGGTGCGCGGATGGCCGAGATCCGCGAGATTGGCGATCTGGCCCACGAGCTGGAGTTCCTCTACGAAGGCGTCGGCGACGGCCGGCTGAAGGCCAATGGCGACCTGTTCGGTGTGCTGCAGACCTGCCATGACAGCCTGTCGTCGATGCTCGACGCGGTACGCGACAACCGAGCCGTTCCCGATGGCCTGGACCTGATCGCCACCATCAAGCGCCTGCGCGCCAATCCCGATGCGCAGTTGAGCATGCCGACCAGCGTGCATCTGCAACCGGCGCAGGAAGAGACCACGCCGGCAGGCGATGACAACGATGAAATTCTCGACATCTTCCTGGAGGAAGGTGATGACCTGCTGGAGGCCATGGAGGCTGCCATTGGGCGTTGGGAGGCCAATCGCGAAGATGGCGCCGCCATCGACGAGCTGCTGCGCATTCTGCATACCCTCAAGGGCGGTGCCCGGTTGGCCGGACAGAAGCGTCTGGGCGATCTCAGCCACGACCTCGAACAACACCTGACCGAGGCGCAACAGCAAGGCGCGCCTTGGCCGGATAGCCTGTTCCTCGATGTGCAGTCCGGCTTCGAAGGCCTGCAGAAGGAGCTTGATCAGCTGCGTCGGCGCCTGGATGACAGCCATGCGGCCGATTTGCAGGTTGCCCCTGTTATCGAGCCGACCCCGAGTGTCCCCGCTCCGGTCACGCTGAACACGCCCATTGTGGCCGCCAGCAGCCAGCCACAGGCGCAAGAGCAGACCAAGGTGCTGCCGTTCGTTCAGCGTGCGGCCGAGGCGGCGGCCAAGGCGGCCAGCCAGCGTGCCCCGCAGGAACTGGTCAAGGTGCCGGCGGAACTGCTCGAAGGCCTGGTCAACCTGGCCGGTGAGACCTCGATCTTCCGCGGTCGCGTCGAGCAGCAGGTCAGCGACTTCGGCTTCACCCTCGGCGAGATGGAAGCCACCATCGAGCGGGTACGCGATCAGCTGCGTCGCCTCGACATCGAGACCCAGGCGCAGATCCTCAGTCGCTATCAGGCCGAGGCCGAGCGTGCCGGATACGAGGACTTCGACCCGCTGGAAATGGACCGCCACTCGCAGTTGCAGCAGCTCTCGCGCGCCCTGTTCGAGTCCGCGTCCGACTTGCTCGACCTCAAGGAAACCCTGGCCACGCGTAACCGCGACGCCGAGACCCTGCTGCTGCAGCAGGCGCGGGTCAACACCGAGCTGCAGGAAGGCCTGATGCGCACCCGCATGGTGCCGTTCGACCGCCTGGTGCCGCGTCTGCGCCGTATCGTCCGCCAGGTGGCAGGCGAGCTGGGCAAACAGGTCGAGTTCCATGTCGGCAACGCCGAAGGCGAAATGGACCGTACCGTGCTGGAGCGCATTGTTGCGCCGCTGGAGCACATGCTGCGCAACGCCGTTGACCATGGCATCGAATCGGCCGAGAAGCGCCGTGCCGCCGGCAAGCCGGACGTGGGCAATATTCGCCTGAGCCTCGGTCGCGAGGGTGGCGACATACTCCTGACCCTGGCCGACGACGGTGGTGGTATTCGCCTCGACGCGGTCAAGCGTAAGGCCATCGAGCGTGGTCTGATGGACGAGGGCAGCGACCTGACCGACCACGAGATCCTGCAGTTCATCTTGGAGGCCGGTTTCTCCACTGCCGAGAAGGTCACGCAGATCTCCGGGCGTGGCGTCGGCATGGATGTGGTGCATTCGGAGGTCAAGCAGCTCGGTGGCTCGATGAGCATCGAGTCGACCCTGGGCGAGGGCACCCGTTTCCTGATTCGCCTGCCGTTCACCGTGTCGGTCAACCGCGCGCTGATGGTGCGCTCCGGTGAAGACCTCTATGCCATTCCGCTGAACACCATCGAAGGTATCGTGCGGGTGTCGCCCTATGAGCTGGAGGCTTACTACGGCCCGGATGCACCGCGCTTCGAGTATGCCGGCCAGGCCTACGAACTGAAGTACCTGGGTGACCTGCTGAACAACGGCCAGCAACCCAAGCTGGTGGGCCAGAGTCTGCCGCTGCCGGTGATCCTGGTGCGTTCCAGCGAGCACGCCGTGGCGGTGCAGGTGGACGTGCTGGCCGGTTCGCGCGAAATCGTGGTGAAGAGCCTCGGTCCGCAGTTCGCCGGCGTGCATGGCATTTCCGGTGCGACCATCCTCGGTGACGGCCGCGTGGTGGTGATTCTCGACCTGCTGGCGATGATCCGTGTGCGTCACGCCCATCTGCTCGGCCTGCAGCAGGCCCCGCGCCTGGTCAGCCCGGCGCCGGAGACGCTCGAGCACGATGCGGCGCGGCCGACTCTGGTCATGGTGGTGGACGACTCGGTCACCGTGCGCAAGGTCACCAGTCGCCTGCTGGAGCGCAACGGTATGAACGTGCTGACGGCCAAGGACGGGGTCGATGCCATTGCCCAGCTGCAGGAGCACAAGCCGGACATCATGCTGCTGGACATCGAGATGCCGCGCATGGACGGTTTCGAGGTGGCCACTCTGGTGCGCCATGACGAACACCTGAAGGACCTGCCGATCATCATGATCACCTCGCGTACCGGCGAGAAACACCGCGAGCGGGCCATGGCCATTGGCGTCAACGAGTACCTGGGCAAGCCGTACCAGGAGTCGGATCTGCTGGACAACATCCTGAAGCTGGTCAAGGACAAGGCCGATGACTGAGAAATCTGCTGCTCGTATTGCGGTGATTGCCGACACCTCGCTGCAGCGTCATGTGCTGCAGCAGGCGCTGGCCGGTAGCGGATACCAGGTAGTGCTCAACAGTGACCCGGCGCGCCTCGATGAGGAAGCGCTGTCGGCCTGCGAGACCGACCTGTGGCTGGTCGACCTGGCTCAGTCGGAAGACTCGCCCCTGGTCGACAGCCTGCTGGAAAACGCCAGTGCGCCCGTCTTGTTTGGCGAAGGCCATGCGCCGGAGCGCCATTCGGAGAACTATCCGCGCTGGGAGCGCCGCCTGTTCGGCAAGCTCAAACGCCTGGTGGGTGATCCGACTCAGGCCGTCGGGCCTAGTCTGGAGGCCCTGATGGCCGAGGCACAGCGCCCCGGTCGAGTCGATCTTCCTGCGGCGCTGGCCGATACCCCGCTGGTCGCCGGTGAGCCGGCGCGCCAGGTCTGGCTGTTGGCGGCTTCGCTCGGCGGCCCGGCGGCGGTGAAGGCCTTTCTGGATGCGCTGCCCGGCGGCCTGCCGATCGGTTTCGTCTATGCCCAGCATATCGATGCGGCCTTCGAAGCCGCCTTACCCCAGGCGGTTGGCCGTCATAGCCAATGGCATGTGAATCCCGTGCGTCATGGCGATGCCGTGCGGTGTGGCGAGGTGGTGGTCGCTCCAATCAGCCAGGAGCTTGGCTTCGCCGAAGACGGCCTGATGCAATTGACCGAGCGCCCCTGGCCGGAGCCCTACAGCCCGTCCATCGACCAGATGATGCTCAACCTGGCTCAGCAGTTCGGCGCCCATTGTGGGGTGATCGCCTTCAGCGGCATGGGCAGTGATGGCAGCGCTGCTGCTGCTTATGTGCGCCGCCAGGGCGGTGTGATCTGGACGCAGAAGGCTGACAGCTGCGCCTGCCCGAGCATGCCCGACAGCCTGCGCGAAGGTGGTTACAGCAGTTTCAGCGGCGAACCGCGCGAGCTGGCCGCGGCTCTGGTCAATCATCTGGCCGAGCAGTGCGCCTGACTCACAGCCCTTTCAGGAAATTCCCATGAGCCAAGATATCGCCCCGCACAATAGCGTCAGCAGCCTTACCGCGCTGCTGGTGCCGCTGGCCGACCGCACCTTGCTGCTACCCAACGTGGCGGTCGCAGAACTGATTCCCTACCGCGCCCCGCAGGTCACGCCTGGCCTGCCGGACTGGTTCCTCGGCCAGGTGGCGTGGCGTGATCTGCAGTTGCCGCTACTGTCCTTCGAGGCGGCCTCCAATGGCCAGGCACAGATCGGTCCCGGTGCGCGGGTCGCGGTACTCAATGCCATGGGGGGGCGTGACAAGGTCAAGTTCATCGCCCTGCTGGTGCAGGGTATTCCGCGTTCGATGAAGGTCGAGGACAACCTGGTGCGCGCCAGCGCCGAGTTGGAGCCTCTGGAGCTGGATGCTGTGCAGCTGGGCGAAGCCGTGGTGAAGATCCCCGACCTGGCTGGGCTGGAGCAAAAACTGGCGGATGCCGGCCTGATCTGACCTCCTCTATCCATTGGCGAAGTGCCTTGGAGCAGCCTCTGGCGTTGTGTCCGCCGCGACCGGCCTGCGGGCTGTCTCGTGCCTCCAGCACGGTCACTGGCTGATTGCGCTGCTACTGTCCTTATTCACCTAACCGATCCGAGCGGACTCTGCGCGCGGCGGTGGGGCTATACGCCAAAACTGGCGGACGTTTGGTCTGTCCCGCGCTGCCGCTGGGGGCGTGGTGGTGCGTCCGGACGATCGTCAATCCATCCTGGGCTCACTGCCCGCCACGAGCTCGACTCGCACGGCTAACAGAAGCAAAAAGCCCCGCCAAGGCGGGGCTTTCGTCAGATCGAGGCGATCAGCGCTGGGATTTCAGCTCGGCCTTGATCTCGGCCTGCTCCTTGGCCAGGTTGGTTTCGGCCTGGGAGCTGGTCCAGTAGTCGGCGTTCTTGATGCCGAGCTTCTCCGGGTGGAAGACCGGGTCCTTGCCTTCCTTCTTCTGCGCCTCGTAGTCCTTCAGGCAGGTGTAGGCGATCTTGTGCAGCAGGATGATGGCGATGATGTTCAGCCAGGCCATCAGGCCCACGCCCAGGTCACCGAGGTTCCATGCCAGATCGGCGGTCTTGACGGTGCCGTAGACGGTCGCGGCGATGATGCCGAACTTCAACAGCAGGGTCATCCAGGGACGGTGGATCTTGCGGTTGATGTAGGAGATGTTCGTTTCGGCGATGTAGTAGTAGGCCAGGATGGTGGTGAAGGCGAAGAAGAACAGGGCGATGGCGACGAAGGCGTTACCGAAGCCCGGCATGATGTTCTCCATGGCGGTCTGCACATAGCCAGGGCCTGCGGCGACACCGGCGATACCGGTGAACAGCGCGCTACCGTCCGGTGCCTGCACGTTGTACTGGCCGGTGATCAGCAGCATGAAGGCGGTGGCGGAGCACACGAACAGGGTGTCGATGTACACCGAGAAGCCCTGCACCAGACCCTGCTTGACCGGATGGCTGACGGCGGCGGCCGAGGAGGCGTGCGGACCGGTGCCCTGACCCGCTTCGTTGGAGTACACGCCGCGCTTCACGCCCCACATGATGGCCATGCCGAGGATGGCGCCGAAGCCGGCTTCCAGGCCGAAGGCACTCTTCAGGATCAGTGCGATAACGCCAGGCAGCTGCTCGATGTGCAGCAGGATCACGACCAGGGCGACCAAGATGTAGCCCAGCGCCATGAACGGCACCACCACCTGGGTGAAGTGGGCGATACGCTTGACGCCACCGAAGATGATCAGGCCGATCAGGATCGCCAGGACTGCGGCGGTGACGGTCGGTTCGATGTCGAAGGCGGTCTGCACGCTGGAGGCGATGGAGTTGGCCTGTACGCCCGGCAGCAGCAGGCCGGTGGCGAAGATGGTGACGATGGCGAAGATCCAGGCGAACCATTTGATGCCCAGGCCTTTCTCGATGTAGAAGGCCGGGCCGCCACGGTACTGGCCGTCGAGGTCTTCCTTGTACACCTGGCCGAGGGTGGATTCGACGAATGCCGAGCTGGCGCCCAGGAAGGCCACCATCCACATCCAGAACACCGCCCCCGGACCGCCGAAGGTGATGGCAGTGGCCACACCCGCGATGTTGCCGGTACCGACGCGGCCGGCGAGGGTCATGGTCAGGGCCTGGAACGAGGTGATGCCGTGCTCGTCGGAGCGGCCGCTGAGCATCAGCTTGATCATTTCTTTGAAGTGGCGAACCTGCAGAAAGCGGCCGCGCAAGGAGAAGTAGAGGCCGACACCCAGGCACAGATAGATCAGTGCGGGGCTCCAGACCAGTCCGTTCAGTGTCGAGACTAGTTCGTTCATTTAGTGCTCCTAAGGCCATGGGTTTGCAGCAGCTTCCTTGTGGGAAAGCATGGAACCCTGGCGAATTGTTATTGGAGAGAGGTCGATGCGAGTGTGCACCGGCCTGGACATGCGCGCCGAGAGAGTGGGCCACAAGGCGCGCCGTTGGCTTGCAGAGCATGCCAGAGGCGGACGCTCGCTCCGTTCATCCAAGTCACATCTTGTTACGTCCAGGCGACAGATCGGGTCAGAAATGCGGCCTGACCAGATACAGTGGGTCTAAAAATCGCCCCACAGCTGTTGGGCCACCGCCAGTGCCACCACCGGTGCGGTTTCGGTGCGCAGCACGCGCGGGCCTAGCCTCGCGCTATGGAAGCCGGCCGCTTTGGCCAACTCGACTTCGCTGTCGCTGAGGCCGCCCTCAGGGCCGATCAGAAAGGCCAGCGTTTGTGGCTTGGCGTGGCTCTGCAGCGGCGCCGCCACCGGGTGCAGCACCAGTTTCAGCTCGGCCTGCACGCTGGCCTGCCACTCGTTCAGGGGCGCCGGCGGGTGGATGATCGGCAGTACCGAGCGACCACACTGTTCGCAGGCGCTGATCGCCACCTGGCGCCAGTGGGCCAGGCGCTTATCGGCACGCTCGTCTTTCAGGCGCACTTCACAGCGTTCGGACACGATAGGAGTGATCTCGGCCGCCCCCAGTTCGGTGGCTTTCTGGATCGCCCAGTCCATCCGTTCGCCGCGCGACAGCCCCTGGCCCAGGTGCACGCGCAGCGGGGATTCGGCCTGCCCCGGGAGTTGTTCGTGTAACTCCACCCGCACGGCCTTCTTGCCCACCTCGATCAGCTCACCCCGGTACTCCTGGCCGCTGCCGTCGAACAGTTGCACGGCGTCACCCACGGCGTGTCGCAGTACGCGGCCGATATAGTGGGCCTGGGCTTCGGGCAGCTCGTGCTGGCCAAGGGAAAGTGGGGCGTCGATAAAGAAGCGGGACAGGCGCATGGCGTCATTCACGAAGGACGGAGGTCGCTAGTTTAAGCCTGTGTCGAGCATCTGGCATGGCTTATCCGGTCGGTTGCAGGAGCCACACCACCTCGTCCGCCGGGCACTGCCCCTTGAGGCCGCCGTTCAGTGGCTGGCGGACCCGCTGCTGCAGACGGTAGTGCGCGCCATACAGCTCCGTCAGTTCGTCCAGCGGTACGGAGAAGGGTGGCCCGGGCAGCAGGCTTTGCTCGTAGTCGAAGCTGATCAGCAGTTGGGGGGCGTGGGCGCTGATTTGGGTCAGGTGACGGGCGTAGTCCGGGCGCATACCGGGCGGCAGCGCCACCAGCGCTGCGCGGTCGTAGATGGCGTCGACCGGGCCGAGCCGCTGCGCGCTCAGTTCGAAGATATCGCCGACGAAGACCCTGAGGTCGCCGCTTTCGTAGCATTTCAGCGTGGTGCTCAGGCTGTCGATTCGCGGCGTCTTGCCCTGTTCGGCGAACAGCTGCTGTACCGCCACCTCGCTCAACTCCACGCCCACGACCTGATAACCGGCCTTCAGCAGCCAGGCGATGTCCAGGGTCTTGCCGCACAGTGGCAGCAGCACCCGGCTGCCCTTGGCCAGGGCCAGTGCGGCAAAGTGTTCGATCAGCAGCGGGTTGGCGGCCGGCTCGTGAAAGCCGATCTGGTTGTTCGCCCAGCGCTGGTGCCAGAAGTCGTGCTCCATCGCTTCAACCCGGATCGCGGTGGTTGGGGTAGAGGTTTTCGGCAACCGCTACGCTGACCGACTCGCGCGTGGCGATGTCGATGCCTTCGCTGGCCACCTCGGCGAGAAAATCGATCTGCTCCGGAGTGATCACGTAAGGCGGCAGGAAGTACACCACGCTGCCCAGCGGGCGCAGCAGTGCACCACGGCTCAGCGCGTGCTGGTAAACCCGCAGGCCGCGGCGCTCCTGCCAGGGGTAGGCCGTCTTGCTGGCCTTGTCGGCGACCATCTCGATGGCCAGGGCCATGCCGGTCTGGCGCACTTCGGCCACATGCGGGTGGTCGGCCAGGTGGGCAGTGGCGCTGGCCATGCGCGCGCTGAGGGCCTTGTTGGCCTCTATCACCTTGTCCTGTTCGAAGATATCCAGGGTCGCCAGCGCAGCGGCGCAGGCCAGGGGGTTGCCGGTATAGGTGTGCGAGTGGAGGAAGGCGCGCAGGGTGGCGTAATCGTCGTAGAAGGCGGCGTACACCTCGTCGGTGGTGAGCACCGCGGCCATCGGCAGGTAGCCGCCGGTGAGGGCCTTGGACAAGATCAGGAAATCCGGGGTAATGCCGGCCTGCTCGCAGGCGAACATGGTGCCGGTGCGGCCGAAGCCGACGGCGATCTCGTCGTGGATCAGGTGCACGCCATAACGGTCGCAGGCCTCGCGCAGCAGCTTGAGGTAGACCGGGTGATACATGCGCATGCCGCCGGCGCCCTGAATCAGCGGCTCGACGATCACTGCCGCCACTTCATGGGCGTGCTCGGCCAGGGTCTGCTCCATGGCGGCGAACATAGTGCGCGAGTGCTCTTCCCAGCCCATGCCTTCGGGGCGCAGGTAGCAGTCCGGGCTGGGCACCTTGAGGGTGTCGAGCAGCAGCGCCTTGTAGGTGTCGGTGAACAGCGCCACGTCACCGACCGACATGGCCGCCACGGTCTCGCCGTGGTAGCTGTTGCTCAGGGTGACGAAGCGTTTCTTTTCCGGTTTGCCGGTGTTGATCCAGTAGTGGTGGCTCATCTTCAGCGCCACCTCGATACCGGAGGAGCCGTTGTCGGCGTAGAACACCTTGTTCAGCCCGGCCGGGGTGATCTGCACCAGGCGCTCGGACAGCTCCACTACCGGCGCGTGGGTGAAGCCGGCCAGCATCACGTGTTCCAGGCTTTCCAGTTGTTCCTTGATGCGTGCGTTGATGCGCGGGTTGCCGTGGCCGAACACGTTGACCCACCAGGAGCTGACCGCATCCAGGTAGCGCTTGCCGTCAAAGTCTTCCAGCCATACGCCGTCGCCACGCTTGATCGGGATCAGCGGTAGACGCTCGTGATCCTTCATTTGAGTGCAGGGGTGCCACAGCACGGCAAGGTCGCGCTGCATCCACTCGGTGTTCTGGCTCATGGGCTCTCTCCTCGACAACGGCCAGTGAGACTACCAGAAGGCTGCGGTGGGCACGTCCGTTTGCGCAGTACCCGTGGCGTATGGCGTGTCGATGGCTCGGCCCATCCCTTGCCCGCCACTCATTCCCCTAAAAGTGCCGCTCAGAGGCGCGCCGGGAACCTAGCAGGGGTGGCGTGACCCAAAGGTGTCGCTTCTGGTGGCTCGGTCAATAGATCTGGTTACTCGATATTTCGAAGCGAAAAATTCCGCTTTTATTCGATGCATTTGCCGCTAGGCTTGGCCAACTCTCAGTACGGAAACGATGCAATGCAGTGGCGCAACTCCAACTCCCGTTATGGCTTGATCAGCATCCTGCTGCACTGGTTGGTGGCCCTGGCGGTGTTCGGCCTGTTCGGCCTTGGGCTGTGGATGGTCGGGCTGGACTACTACAGCAGCTGGTATCGCACCGCACCCGACCTGCACAAGAGTATTGGTTTGACCCTGTTCGCCGTGATGCTGGCGCGTCTGGTCTGGCGCTTCGTCAGCCCGCCGCCGCCGGCGCCGGCCAACCACGGTGCTGTCACTCGTCTGGCCTCCAAGGCCGGGCATGCCTTTCTCTACCTGGCGCTGTTTGCGTTGATGATCAGCGGCTACCTGATTTCCACTGCCGATGATCGTGGCATCGCCGTGTTCGGCCTGTTCGAGGTTCCGGCGACCCTGACCAGCATTCCGGACCAGGCTGACGTCGCCGGTCTGGTCCACGAATACCTCGCCTGGGCGCTGGTGATCTTTGCCGGCCTGCATGCCCTGGCGGCCCTCAAACACCATTTCATTGACCGTGACGCCACCCTGGTGCGCATGTTTGGTCGCACCGGCAAGTAACCCACAAGGAGACTGTTAATGTTCAAGAAATCCCTCGCTGCCCTGACCCTGGGCGCCGCTCTGTTCGCTGGCCAGGCCATGGCCGCCGACTACGCCATCGACAAGCAGGGCCAGCACGCCTTCATCAACTTCAAGATCAGCCACCTGGGCTACAGCTGGCTGTACGGTACCTTCAAGGACTTTGATGGCAGCTTCAGTTTCGACGCCAAGGCGCCGGAAGCGAGCAAGGTCAGCGTCAAGATCAACACCGCCAGCGTCGACTCCAATCACGCCGAGCGTGACAAGCACCTGCGCAGTGGCGATTTCCTCAACGTCGACAAGCACCCGACCGCCACCTTCGAGTCCACTTCGGTCAAGAGCACCGGCGAAGGCACTGCCGACATCACCGGCAACCTGACCCTCAACGGTGTGACCAAGCCGGTGGTGATCGCTGCCAAGTTCATCGGTGAAGGCAGCGACCCGTGGGGCGGCTACCGCGCTGGTTTCGAAGGCAGCACCACGCTCAAGCTGAAGGACTTCGACATTCAGAAGGATCTCGGCCCGGCTTCCCAGGAAGTCGAACTGATCCTCTCCGTGGAAGGCGTGCGTCAGTAATCTGCGTGGCGCGCCGGCCGGGTGTCGGCGCGCTCAGCCTGCGATCAGCGGTATAAAAAAGGTTCTTCACGCATTACCGGGGAACGCCGCCTTAATCTTCATGAAGAAAAATTCGCTGTCCCGGTAGCCGTAGGCCATGCGCTTGATCACCTTGATGCGGTTATTGATGCCTTCCAGTTGACCGGTGTGCATGGGCCAGCGCACCCGGCTGAGGATGCCGCGCCAGTAACCGCTCAGGCGTTTGGCAAACTGCATCAGTGCTGGGATCTGGCTTTCCTGGGCATGCCTTAGCCATTGCCGCCAAGCCGTTCGCCACTGCCAGGCACTGCCGCAAGTCCACAGGGTCTTGAGCTGGGCCTTCATCAAATAGACGGTCAT
>NZ_JBICIT010000007.1:0-2232 GCF_043102245.1 Pseudomonas sp. zbq_18
CACTTTGTTGGGTGACTGCGTACCTTTTGTATAATGGGTCAGCGACTTATATTCAGTGGCAAGCTTAACCGAATAGGGGAGGCGTAGCGAAAGCGAGTCTTAATAGGGCGTCTTAGTCGCTGGGTATAGACCCGAAACCGGGCGATCTATCCATGGGCAGGTTGAAGGTTAGGTAACACTGACTGGAGGACCGAACCGACTACCGTTGAAAAGTTAGCGGATGACCTGTGGATCGGAGTGAAAGGCTAATCAAGCCCGGAGATAGCTGGTTCTCCTCGAAAGCTATTTAGGTAGCGCCTCATGTATCACTCTGGGGGGTAGAGCACTGTTTCGGCTAGGGGGTCATCCCGACTTACCAAACCGATGCAAACTCCGAATACCCAGAAGTGCCGAGCATGGGAGACACACGGCGGGTGCTAACGTCCGTCGTGAAAAGGGAAACAACCCAGACCGTCAGCTAAGGTCCCAAAGTTGTAGTTAAGTGGGAAACGATGTGGGAAGGCTTAGACAGCTAGGAGGTTGGCTTAGAAGCAGCCACCCTTTAAAGAAAGCGTAATAGCTCACTAGTCGAGTCGGCCTGCGCGGAAGATGTAACGGGGCTCAAACTACACACCGAAGCTACGGGTATCACGTAAGTGATGCGGTAGAGGAGCGTTCTGTAAGCCTGTGAAGGTGAGTTGAGAAGCTTGCTGGAGGTATCAGAAGTGCGAATGCTGACATGAGTAACGACAATGCGAGTGAAAAACTCGCACGCCGAAAGACCAAGGTTTCCTGCGCAACGTTAATCGACGCAGGGTTAGTCGGCCCCTAAGGCGAGGCAGAAATGCGTAGTCGATGGGAAGCGGGTTAATATTCCCGCACTTCTAGTTACTGCGATGGGGGGACGGAGAAGGCTAGGCCAGCACGGCGTTGGTTGTCCGTGTTTAAGGTGGTAGGCAGAGATCTTAGGCAAATCCGGGATCTTAATGCCGAGAACTGATGACGAGCGTCCTTTTGGACGTGAAGTGGTTGATGCCATGCTTCCAGGAAAAGCCTCTAAGCTTCAGGTAACTAGGAACCGTACCCCAAACCGACACAGGTGGTTGGGTAGAGAATACCAAGGCGCTTGAGAGAACTCGGGTGAAGGAACTAGGCAAAATGGCACCGTAACTTCGGGAGAAGGTGCGCCGGTGAGGGTGAAGGACTTGCTCCGTAAGCTCATGCCGGTCGAAGATACCAGGCCGCTGCGACTGTTTATTAAAAACACAGCACTCTGCAAACACGAAAGTGGACGTATAGGGTGTGACGCCTGCCCGGTGCCGGAAGGTTAATTGATGGGGTTAGCGCAAGCGAAGCTCTTGATCGAAGCCCCGGTAAACGGCGGCCGTAACTATAACGGTCCTAAGGTAGCGAAATTCCTTGTCGGGTAAGTTCCGACCTGCACGAATGGCGTAACGATGGCGGCGCTGTCTCCACCCGAGACTCAGTGAAATTGAAATCGCTGTGAAGATGCAGTGTATCCGCGGCTAGACGGAAAGACCCCGTGAACCTTTACTGTAGCTTTGCACTGGACTTTGAGCCTGCTTGTGTAGGATAGGTGGGAGGCTTTGAAGCGTGGACGCCAGTTCGCGTGGAGCCATCCTTGAAATACCACCCTGGCATGCTTGAGGTTCTAACTCTGCTCCGTTATCCGGAGCGAGGACAGTGTATGGTGGGCAGTTTGACTGGGGCGGTCTCCTCCCAAAGAGTAACGGAGGAGTACGAAGGTGCGCTCAGACCGGTCGGAAATCGGTCGTAGAGTATAAAGGCAAAAGCGCGCTTGACTGCGAGACAGACACGTCGAGCAGGTACGAAAGTAGGTCTTAGTGATCCGGTGGTTCTGTATGGAAGGGCCATCGCTCAACGGATAAAAGGTACTCCGGGGATAACAGGCTGATACCGCCCAAGAGTTCATATCGACGGCGGTGTTTGGCACCTCGATGTCGGCTCATCACATCCTGGGGCTGAAGCCGGTCCCAAGGGTATGGCTGTTCGCCATTTAAAGTGGTACGCGAGCTGGGTTTAGAACGTCGTGAGACAGTTCGGTCCCTATCTGCCGTGGACGTTTGAGATTTGAGAGGGGCTGACCTTAGTACGAGAGGACCGGGTTGGACGAACCTCTGGTGTTCCGGTTGTCACGCCAGTGGCATTGCCGGGTAGCTACGTTCGGAAAAGATAACCGCTGAAAGCATCTAAGCGGGAAACTTGCCTCAA